>NZ_JBEZKL010000126.1:0-21351 GCF_040704695.1 Streptomyces sp. NPDC048411 | reverse complement strand
CATTCATCGATGTCGACTCCACCCATAGACGGGTCTACGGGCGGGCCAAGCAGGGCGCCGAGTACGGCCGGTTCAAGGGCATCCGCACCCTGCACCCCCTCCTCGCCACGATCTGCACCCCCAACTCAAGGCCGGTGATCGCCGCAGTACGGATGCGCCGGGGCAAGGCAGCAGACTCCCGCGGCGCCCCGAAATTCGTCGCCGAGGTCCTGGCCACCGCCGTCGAGGCCGGCTGCACCGGCATGCGCATCCTGCGCGCGGACTCCCAGTTCTACAACGCCGGAGTCATCGCAGCCTGCCTCCGGGCCGGCGCCCACTTCTCCATCACCACCGGCATGAACCCCTCCATCAAACGTGCCGTCCACGCCATCCCGGACAGGGCCTGGCAGCAGATCAGCTACCCCACCGCCGTGCCCGACCCCACCACCGGCGAGCTCATCTCGGACGCCGAAGTCGCCGAGATACCCGCCTACACCGCGTTCGCGAGCCGCAAAAAGAGCGAGCGGGTCACGGCCCGGCTGATCGTGCGCCGCGTCCGTGACCTGGCCAAACCCGCCACCGTCGGTGAGCAGGGCGAACTCTTCCCCGTCTGGCGCTACCACCCCTTCTTCACCGACCAGTCCGCCCCGACGCTCCAGGCCGAGCGGGAACACCGCCACCACGCGGTTGTCGAGCAGGTCATCGCCGACAGCAAAGCTGGAGCCTTCGCACACCTGCCGTCCGGGCACTTCCACGCCAACGCCGCCTGGCTCACCCTCTGGGCGATGGCCTGCAACCTGCTGCGGGCCACCGGCGCACTGACCTCCGTCTTTCACACCAAGGCCACGACCGCGACTCTCCGCGGGCACCTCGTCCACGTCCCCGCCCGGATCGCACGCTCAGCCCGCCGAATCACCCTGCACCTACCGCACAACTGGCCCTGGCAGCAAGCATGGACGCATCTGTTCGACACGGTTCACGACCCACCCCAACCCGTCTGAAAGTCCCTGCCCACCTCGCCCGCCAGGGCCCGACCGGGACCAAACAGTGGAAAAGCTGGGCAGACCAGCGACTACAACCTGCCCGCACCCCACCTCCGACCCGAAACCGGTCAAGAGATCACTCCCCAGAACCACCTCGGTGGATCGAGGCTTAGTCCCAGTCCTGCAGCTGCTGGAGCAGGTCGGCGTCGCCCTCCATCCGCAGCGAGCCGGCCGGGATGCGCATGTACATGAGCAGGGCCATCTCGCTCGCCGTGCCGTAGATGGCGGCGGTGGGCTTGCTCTCGGCGGCCTCCGCCGCGGTGAGGCGGGTGAAGCGGGAACCGGCGGCGTCCACCGTCTGACGCCAGGAGCCAGCCTCGGCTGCGTGGTAGTCCATGGTGGCGGGCTCGCCCGGCCACGGGACCGTGACGGTGCAGACGGTGGCGAGGAACTCCTCGATGGCGTCGACCGCCTCGGTCGTCGGCAGCTCCTGCGGGGTACCGGAGGCCAGCTGGGCGTCGTAGGTGTGGATCAGCGACTCCGGGACGCGGCGGCGGGCCACGGCGGCCACCGTGTGCGGCGAGGCCAGCGGCTCCCACCAGGCCCAGCAGCCCCGGTCCGGGCCGGCCTCGCGCAGAGCAGTAAGCAGCTGCTCCGTCGAGTCGGCCAGCCAGGTTATGAGGGCCTCGCGCTCCCTGGGCGCCGCCAGCCCGTCCTTGTTCGGCCGCTCGTCGCCCGGCGCGGTGTTCAGCACGATGTAGGCCCAGAAGCGGTCCCCCTCACTGAGGTGGTTCGCCAGGTCGTACAGCGTCCAGCCCGGGCAGGACGGGACGTCGGCGTCGAGGCTGGGGGCCGCGGCGACGGCGGCGCGGAACGCGGCGGACCGCTCGTCAATCATCCGCAGCAGAGTGGGGAAGTGGAGATGCTCAGTCACGCAGACCTTGTATCACCCGGACCGGGACTCTCGCACTCGATTAAGACCGACCGGCAAATGGATCACTTGAGGCGTCGGGTGGTGGGGCGGCCGTCCCAGCGGTAGCGGCCGACGACATCGAGGAGCTCGGCGTCGTGCCCGACACGCCGTAGCAGCTCGACGACCATGCCCGAAGCGCCCGGGTCCTCGGCCTCCGCGGCCAGCTCGGTCACAACGGCGAGGAGGGCAAGCCTGTGGGCCCCGTCTGTCCCCGGGGCGATCTCCAGCTCGGGGTTTGGGAAACACGGTTGTCAGATCGTGCGGTAGCGCCAAGGCGATCCGTTGCCTCGATAGGTGAGGGGCGTCGACCAAGTCGACGCCCCTCGCGGTATCTCCTGCTATCGACTGCGTGTGCAGGCGCGCGTCCAGTCGACGAGCTTCTGCAGCACCTCGATCGCGACCCGCCGCGGGCAGAAAAGGCCAGCACAGCCATGCTGGCGCTGGCAGCACCACGAACAGGCACATCGCGAGGACAAGGAGCAGCGCCGGCAGGAACCGCGCGACACCGCGAGCTGGTCGACCCCGGGACCATCCCCGCGGGTGCGGGGAGCAGGGTGGTGGCCTCGGACTTCCGGCCACTCATCAGGGACCATCCCCGCGGGTGCGGTCCAGAGGATGCCCGTTCCACCAGGCGTCGAGGCGTATGAGGTTGAGGGCAACAGCGGCGAAGACGTGCTCGATGTGGATCTTTGGCAGACCGCGGTAGCGGGCGCGTCTCATGCCGGTGACCGCGACGGCTTGGTGGATGGTTCCCTGGACGCCAGCGCGGGCGGCGTACTTGGCGCGCCACTGCTCGTCGGTCTGCTGAGCTCGGGCGTGGTCGAGGGCTTCTTGCCGGTCTCGGGGTTTCAGGGAGAGGGCGCGGCCTCCGGTTTTGGAGCGGGTGCACTGGTCACGTACCGGGCAGGGGCGGCAGGTCTCCTTGTCGAACTTCACCACGATGGCCTTGGTGCCGCGCTGGCTGGCTGCATAGGCTCGACACCAATGCGGCTGAGACCGCAAGCGACCTCTGTAGGGGCTCCCGAGGTCGACACTGCTGCCTGCTTTGGGTTTCCGGCCCGTACCTCCCGGTCGGTCGGACTGAGTGAGAGGACAAAGATTTACCGTGAAGGCGTGCGGAGTGTCCAGGGCCGAGAAGGAAGTCGCCCTGCTGGAGTTGCCCGAACCGTCATCTCCCGGGCCCGGTCAGATCCTGGTGGCGGTTGAGGCGGCCGGGGTCGGCCCGTGGGACCAACTGCTGAACGGCGCTGGCTGGGACGTGGGGCTGCGCCCCCCGGCGGCGCTGGGAGTGGAGGGCGCGGGCAAGGTGCTGGCCGTCGGCGCGGGTGCTACCGGGTTTGCCGTAGGCGACCGGGTACTCGCACACGAGGCTCCGCTGCCCGGGGGAAGCGGCTTCTGGGCCGAACGCGTTCTGATCAACGCGGATCACGCGGCAGCCTGCCCACCCGGGCTGGACGCTGTGCACGCGGCGGCACTGCCGGTCAACGGACTCACCGCGTTGCAGGCCCTGGAGAAGCTGGACCTCAGCCGAGGACAGCGGCTCCTGATCACCAACGGAGGCGGGGCCACCGGAGCCCTGGCCATCCAGCTCGCCGCGGCCAAGGGCATCGAGGTGACCGCGACCGCGTCTGCTGCCGCCGCAGAGCGCCTGCTCGGTCTGGGAGCGATGGAAGTCGTCGACTACCACGACCCGAACTGGTCGGCCAAGGTACGCGGCGGGTTCGACGCCGCCCTCATCATCGCCACCAGCACGGCGGACGCCGCCCTGCCTTTGGTGCGGGACGGCGGCCGACTGTGCTCCCTGACCTCGGACGCGCCTCCGGAGGAACGAGGCATCACGAGTTGGGACCTCTACGTCGAGCCCAACGCCGCGCAGCTTGTCCAGCTGGCGGAGCAGGCCGCCGCGGGAACCTTGAAACTCGCACCGGAACCCCTGCCGCTGAGCGAGGGACCGGCTGCGTTCGCCCGGGTGGTTACCGGACAGGCCGGCGGTAAGAAGATCGTGCTCACCCGCGCATGACCCGACCGGGCACCGCCCGATCCCGATGCTGGGCCACGGTGCCCGCAGGTGGACCTGGTGGAAGCGGATCGAGTGGTCCTCGGTGGCGCTGACTCCCTTGAGGGGATCGTGACCAGGCCAAAGCTGATGGCCCCGGTCCAGATCGTCGACGGCATGCATACCTCCAGGCCCCCTACGTCGGGTCGGTCGGGCGGCGGTCCAGCCGCGGCTGGGAGAGACATCTGGGCCACCACCCGTACTGCGACCCTCGTGCCGGACCGGGGCCCGCGCACCTGGGCCAGCCGGGCCGGACAGGGAAGCGCGGTGGCGTTGTCAGGTTCGGCTCGGGTGGTGGAATGATCTTGGTGTAGATCGTTGCGGGAGAGGCTGCCGGTGGAGAGCGGGACGGCACCGTAGTCGTACAGGGGTTACCGGTTCCCGCCCGAGGTGATCGGTCACGCTGTGTGGCTGCGGCAACCGTGGCGGGCCGGTCGGATACAGCGAACGCCTCGGCCTGTTCGGCGTGGGTTCGCAGGGTGCGCAGCGGGTGACGCCGTCGGCCGGAAGCGTGTCGTCGCGTGCGGCAGACCGGGGCGGGAAAAACTGTCTGCTGAGGACACCCCGCCCGCTGGAAGGGACCGCAAGATGACCACGGATGTTGGCCCGGCTCCCGTTCGGGTCCTTGTATTCGGTGCGGCCCGGCGCGCCGGGTCCACCAACGCGCAGTTGGCCTCGCTGGCGTCGGGCCTGGTCGCCGAGGCCGGTGCCGAGGTCGACATGGCCAGCATGCGGGATTTCGACATGCCGCTGTACGACGGGGATGTGGAGGCCGCCGAGGGGCTGCCCGCGGGTGCCCTGGCCCTGTGTGAGCGGATCAAGCGCTGCGATGCGTTCGTGATCTCGTCTCCCGAGTACAACGGCTCCGTCCCGGGGCTGCTGAAGAACGCCATCGACTGGGTGTCACGGGTACGGCCGCAGCCGTTCAAGACCAGGCACGCGCTGCTGCTGTCGGCCTCCCCGTCGCTGATCGGTGGCAACCGCGGCCTGTGGGCGCTGCGGGTCCCGCTGGAGCACCTGGGGACGCGGGTCTACCCCGACATGTTCAGCCTGCCCCGCGCGCACGAGGGCTTCACCGAGGACGGCCGGCTCGCCCGCCCCGAATCACAGGAGCGGCTCGCCGAGATCATCTCCGGGTTCATGCGGCTGGTACAGGCCGACGTGCAGTTCGTCTGCCTGCAGCGCCGCTGGTACGAATTCCCCGGCGACCGCACCGACGCACCGGTCACCCGGCGGGCCGAGGACTGACTCCGGGACTGGCAGCGCCACTACGAGGGCGCCCGGGAACGCCTCGACGGGGGAGAGCGTGGGCTGGGCGCACTGTCTCCAGCGCGAAGCCCTTGGTCACCCCTGCGCCGTGGGCGTGCGCTTCCTTGGCGTAGCGGACCTGGCAGTCCACGATCGGGGCGGTCCGCGAGACCAAGGGCTCGATCACCCAGGCCCAGGCCACCACCGCGCTGTTCGGGTGCATCGACGGTTTCTGCATCCCCAGACGTATCCAAAAACGTCTCGACTGACTCAGCCGCAACGAATACGAGCACGCCTGCTATGCCAGTCAGGCAACGACCGAACGACTGAAATCAACCGCCCCGATCGGCTGAAACACGCCTCCCGCGAACCGAGGGAAACTCAGGGCCGCCCAGATGGCCGCTTGGACCGCAGCGCCTGCACGCCACCCGGGGGCGAGAGCGGCTGGAAGCCGAGCGGCGACGGAGCGGTGGCCGGCGGCGGCCGGTCGTTGTTCACCGAGTTCAAGACGGACCCCGGGGCGTCTGGGCTGGAGAGCCTGCTGACGGAGGTGAACAAGCTGCAGCGGGTGCGGAACGCTGGACGAGAAGGGTAGCTGGTCACGATCGACCTCGACTCCTGAGTGCCGAGCCAACCCGCCCTGAGGCGAGCCATGAACGTGGAAGCCTCGTCGGCATGAAGTCCTACGGCCGCGCCCCTCACGTTCCTCGCCATGACCGGATATGAGCAGGTCCGCTCCATCGCCGCCGCCATCGCAGGCGACCTCAAGGCCGCCGACGACGTCGAACTCACCCTCCCCGAGGCCGGGATCTGCGGAGTCTCCGGACTCTTCGACGCACCCGAAGCCGACCAGAGCAGCGGGGGTTGCTACGCCCCGGCCCCTCAGCTGGTCCTGCTCGGCGCCCCGGCCGCCGTCTCGACGGCCACCGAAGCGACGGGCGGTTGCTGCGGCTCGTGACCAGCCTCAACACCCCCGCGCGCAGGGCTGCGACCGGTGCGGGGGACCAGTCGCAGCCCCCCGCCACCCTCACCGCCCTCTGCGTCACCCAGATCACCAGCTGGGGCATCGCCTACCACGCCTGCCCGGTACACAACCCGCAGGTCACCGCCGCGACAGGGTGGCCGACGAGCCGGACGACCGCGGCCTTCTCCCTCGGCCTGGTTATCTCCGCACCTGCCGGGATCCCCGTCGGCCGGACCCTGAACCACCGCGGCCCGCGCACGGTCATGACCGTCACCCAGGCGCTCGGGATCAGCGAACAGGACTGGGCTCACGCACGCGATTTGGTCCCGGACCGCGGGGCGACCGCTGTCCGGGACCAGTGAGCTGACCGGCTCCGGTGTCACCCGGTGTAGGTGAACTCGTCGGCTGGACCGGTGGGGGACGAGTAGCCGTTCACGGTCACGGTGATGTCCACGGTCGTGCTCGTAGGCTTGCCCGACGGGGGTGCTTTGGCGACGATCTTGTCCGAGTCGACCTGGACGGATGACGAGGGGTTCTTCCCGAAATGCACGGTGGCGCCTTTCGCGAAGCCCGCGCCGGAGATAGTGACCGAGTCGTTGGCCCTGCCCCTGTCCGGTGTGATGCCGGTGACCACCACGGGTTCGGGCCCGCCGTAGGCGAACTGCCCGAGCGGGACTGCCGGGGAGGTGCCCAGAGGGTTGGTGACATACACGTTGACGATGCCGGTCCCGTCGGGCACCTCGGCAGTGATGGTGCCGTCAGGGTTGAACGTGGGTGGTTTCTGGCACGGGACGGGGCCGAAGTCGACGTTGCAATCCTTGCTGAAGTCGCGGCCCTTGATAGTGACCTGTGTGCCCGATGCGCCGAAGCTGGGGATGACGCTGGTCACCGTCGGCGGGCCGGAGAGGACGGGCGCGTCCAGCAGTCTGAGGTAGGTGGAGTTGGCGTGCTGAAATTCGACCTGGCCCAGGAAATCCTCAACCGAGGCCTTGGCCAAATTGTCGTCGCGGAGCATGTAGTCGGTGTTCTTGCTGACGGCAGTGCCCGGCTGGACGTAGACATTGTTTCCGCGCAGGGTTGCGATCGCCCCGAGGAGCACCTTCGCCTCGAGGGTCGCCGCTGGTCCGGGATCCGGGTACCAGCTCTCTGCGGTGGGGAGATCGGCCCAGGCCAGCGGCACCACGTCGTAGGCGTTGACGTAGCGCTGGTTCATGCTCCCGAACTGGGAGGTGAGGTAGCCGGCGAAGCTCTCCAGACCGGCGGTGGGTGCCGCGAAGGTGACCACCCCGAACTGCGGCCGGCTTTGCTGCCAGGTCTGCGCCTTCAGGTACAGCGCGACCATGTTTGCGATGCAACCACCCAGGCTGTGACCGATTACGTAGACCGTCGGCTGCGGAATCCCCGTCAAGAGGCCGGCGAGCGCCTGCACGAGATTGGAGGTGGTGCCGAGCGAACGCATGCCGACGACCTGAGTGAAGGCGTCCATCGCCCCCTTCGATACGGAGATGGGGGAATTCGACCCGCTGGCGGTGAACGGCACTACCGTGCCGACGTCGAGGTCTTCGAGAATGTCGGTCACGCTGGCGATTGTCCCGCGGACGACCACGGCAAACTGGTTCGAGCCGTCGTTGTTCTTGGCGATGTACGCCATGTTCGCGTTGTCCGGGCTCAGCGCGAGCCACGTCGGTGTCCAGTTTTTCGTCAGGGGGGAGTTGGAGAACTGCCGGGTGATGCCGAGCTTGATCCGCTCGGTCTGGGCTTGCAGGGTCTCCCCCGACGGACGCGGAGTCGCTCCAGTTGCCGCGATGGCGGCCAGGGTCATGGCCACCTGAGGCGTGATCGGAGTGGCCTGTTGTGCCGCCGCCATGCTCGCTCCTTAAGTCTTCACTCATCGCCGAACATCTCCATTTCAATGTATTCGCTACTCAGTATCCTGACGGATGCCAGGCTCTTTGTGTTCTCTGATTCACTCGTTCGGAATTGGTTCCGACTTAAAGCGGAACCGTAGTAAACGGCTTCAAGGATTTGTTTGCCCTACAACCTCGTCGTCGCGGTTGTTCCAGCGACTCCGGGGCGGAGGAGGCAACCCGGTTTGGGCCGTACCCGGGTTACACCGTTCCCATCGAAATCGGCCTGGACGCAGCCACACTCCAAGCACTGGTCGCCGCTCTGCTCACCCTGATGGGCCGGGACCTGTCGAACACCGAACTCGCCGAAGCCCTCGCCCTCAGCGAGTCCACCGTCAAGACACACGCCGCCCGGATCTTCGCCAAGCTGGCCCTCCGCGACCGCGCTCAGGCCGTCGTCCTCGCCTACGAGACGGGCCTGATCGCTCCCGGCGCGCCTTCGCCGTCAACTGACATAGCTTGGTGAAGGCGAACCTGACGACGCTGGTGCCGTGCGTGTCGAAGGTTCGACTCGATCTCGGCGTCCGTGCAGTCTCGCCACCGCTGGCGCGGGCGGGATGAACGTGTATACCATGGTCTTTTTGATCCTGGTCGCGGGACGCTGGCGCTTGATGCGATCGGTCACGTCACGTGGTGGCCGGAGGAACGACGAGAGACGACACTGGGATGGAGATGGTGGCCGAGGCGTCCAATGGCCGCGAGGCAGTTCAGCTGGCCGGTGCCAAGCGCCCGGATGTGGTCCTGATGGACATTCGCATGCCGGAGATGGACGGCCTCGAGGCGACGCGGCTCATCGGCGAGTCCCGAGGAGCTTCTCGATGCCGTCCGCACGGTCGCGGGCGGCGAGGCGCTGCTGTCCCCGGCGGCGCCGCGAGCGTTGATCACTCGGTTTCTGGCCCAGCCGGACCCCTGCCAGGCATCCGCGCATGAGCGGCTGGAGTGCTTGACGCCGCGGGAACGCGACGTCACGGGCCTGGTCGCACTGGGCCTGTCCAACGAAGAGATCGCCGATCGCCTGTTCGTCAGCCCGCTGACCGCCAAGACCCACGTCAACCGGGCCATGACCAAGCTGGCGGCTCGTGACCGTGCCCAGCTCGTCGTCATCGCCTACGAGTGCGGGCTGGTCAGTCCGGCAACCGAACCGGGCCGCCCGCAATAAATCGCCGGCATGGTGTTCCGTGTTCCGCCCCGGCCGTAGGCCGGCGCCGTGGATACTGCGGCCGTGGTAGCCGTAAATCGCTGCGCGGGGACGACGCGCGGGGGGCCGTTCCTGGGAGATGGTGAGGCCATGAACGGAGGTTTCGCCATGATCGGAGCCCACTGCCTGACCACGGAGTACGGCGACGAGGCAGCCGTCGAGGAATGCCGCAGGTTCTGTGAACTGCTGGCCGGACACGCGCTCAAGACTCTCGCACCCGATGAGGCGAGCGCGGTGGGGTCTCACCTGGCAACCTGTGACACATGCCGGGACGAGCATGACTGCCTCGCAGCCGTGGCGGCACACCTGTCCCTTCTCCGCGACGCCCTGGCCTGCGGCAGAGGCCAGAACCGGCGGATGTGCGCGGTCACCCGGGCCGAATGCAGCCACGCGTCGCCCCGTCGCCGCGGCCCGGACCGGGCGGCCCTGCCCATTCAGATCACACTGTCCCAATGGGTCAGCAAGACCACGACGTACTTCGGGTGAGCGGACCTCGTGGAAGCGACGACGTGCCCGGGCCGGAAGTAAACCGGCCCTCAGGCCGACGGCAACCCATGAAGATCGCCATGACTCGGTCACCGTCGAAGCTGCGGATCTCGCCGGCCATAATCCCGGATGACCCGGCACGTGGCGTCCACGCAGGCGTGGATCACCTTCGTCGCCATGGCGCTCGTGAAATCCCGGGACAGGCCGGTGAAAGTCGGTCAGGTCCGCGTAGAGGTAGACCGCGTCGATCTCGACGGCCCCGTTGCTGAGCTTCACGGTATCGGTCGTCGGCACGACAGTGCCCTCGCGGGCCTCCCGCCGGAGCAGACGACGTTCGTCGGACCAGCTCAAGTCTCATGACCTGGTGCATTCTCCGAGTGCGAACGACGCCCGTTCTTGCCACTTCACGCCGTCGTGCACTATGAGTTCAACCGACGCGACGTGAGACGTGAAAGGGAGCCTGTTTGCGAGGTCGGCCTCGATCTCCTCCAGGACGGCGTCTTCCTGACCTTGAGCGGTGGTCAGGTGCGGCACGATCTCGGCAAACCGGCCGCCGTACGGCGGAGCCTCAGGCCAACGATCAGCGATCGCCTCCGTGAGCTGCCGCAACTGCGTGTCAGGCTCGGGGACGAGATACAGCACTTCCGGGAGCCGTCCACACCTCTCGAACCGCAGGTCAAAGGCCTGGTGGCCGCCCAGCACGTCCGCGAGAGCGGAGTAGACGAGCACATCTATTCGGCTCTCATCGAGGAACGGGAAGAGCACGGTGACGTGGGCTGGAACCCTGGCCTGGGCCGAGGGGTCGAGCCGTTCACGCCACCCGCGGACGGCCGGCTCTGCCTCCGGGATCCGGACGATGAGCCCCGTCTGGCCCGCCTGAAACGTACTGGTGCTGTCATCTGCCATGACACCGCATGGTGTCACCTCTGCCGCAGACAGCACGGCTCCTTTTTCGCTGAATGATCACGTCGATCTGCGAAGCAGGTCGACGAGCGGGACGACCAAGACGCTGCCGCTATTTCCCGTGAACATCCAGAGCGCCGGTGATCACTGAGCGCCGCCCGAGCCCACGAACAAACGCTGTCGGTTGAAGGGTTCTGGCTCAACTTCTGTGACGCGGCCCCTCTGGGTGACATCACAGCGTCCCTGGGCGGCACCCGAAGTCGCCCGAAAATGAGTCGTGGTCAAGGTGGTTGGGCCGATAGTTCGGGGCCGTGGAAGAGGTCGTGCTCCGGATCTAGGAGCTGTTGTTCCCGTCCATCGCGGACGTTGCGGTGCTGTCTGTGGACGTGAACATCAAGGTGGTACGCGTCGACGCGCAATGCACCGCGGCAGGCGCCACATGCCCGGGGTGCTGTCGGGTCACCTCGCGGTCCGGATGAGGGGTCGCTAGGGAGCCCGGCTCGGTTATCTTCATGTGCCGTTCGACGTGGCTCTCGCACGGCGCGCTACCAAGCCGATCGCTGACGACGTCAGCGAGCCGCAGCTGCGGGACTGGCACCGGCCGCTGGATCTCCGCCCGGAGGAGTGGAGACAGCCATCTGCACCGGGCCGGCCTACGCCACGTCGGTGACCGGCGAGGCCGGGCGGACGAGCCCAGTTCTTCGTGGCGCCGAGCGGGAATGACGCCAACCCGGGCACGCTGGCCGCGCCTCTTGCGACGCTGGAGGGCGCACGTGATGATCCGGGCATGGCGGCAGGGGCCGCCGGACCGCGCGGCGGCACGGGTGACAGTCCGACTCCGGGGCGGCGTATACAGGTCGACGCGAAGCTTCACGCTCGAAGCGCAGGACTCTGGTTCACCGGGCCGGCCGGTCGCTTACGCCGCCTCTGGAACGACGACGTCGGCGGCATTGAGCCGGAACCTGATCCTGCCCTTGCCCCACAGACCGCGGATGGGGGCGATCACCGTATGGCGTTCGGGCGCGAGGCCGTTCTCCCATTGGGCGGCCCGGTCTTACGACTTGAGGTGGACTACGACTCTGCCGTCGTTGGTCGGGTCTGTCTCGAACCGTTCGTACAGCTTCTTTATGTGTGGCTGGTTGAGGAACGCGATTACGCGCTTCTTCAGTTTTCCCGAGCCCTTGCCCGGAATGATCTCCATCATGGTCTCGCCGCTGCGCGCTGCCTTGAACATGGCCTGACGCAGGGCCAGTTCGATGTCCCGGTTGTTACGGAAGATCGGGTGCAGATCCACGGTGAGCAACGCGCAGCCTCCTGTTGTGTTCCGCCACGCGAAAGGCCGCAGCTTGTCGGCCAAGGCTACGCGGCGCTGTCCGGGCGCCGGCCCCCGGTTCCGATGCATCACCGGCCCCTGCCCGGGGGTGGGTGGTTGTGTGTGGTCTCGGGGCGGCAGGATGGGGGGTACGTCGAGTGGTGCGGGTGTTCTGGAGGGGGCTGCGGCGGCGGTGCGGGAGGCGCAGGAGGGGGTGTATGCGGCTCGGCGTCGTCTGAGGCGGCGGTGGTTGCCGCGTATGAGGAAGAGGAGCCGGTTGCCGGATTGCCGAGCGTACGGGGCGGACCGTGATCGATGTGCGGAACATGCTTACCGCTGCCGGGGCTTTCCGCGGCCTTTGAGCCCTTCCGGCTGGGGCAGGCCCTGTTCCTGGGGCGCCGCGCCTGTGGATGGCGGTGGAAGCAAGGGAGCCCGCCACCGTCTGGTGGCGGGCTTGCCGGTCGGTATGACGTGTCCGGTTTCACCGCCCTGTTGCGGCTGCTACGCCCACCTCACCCCGAGCTCGGCCAGCGCGGCTCGCTGTGGAGGCGTGAGCTTGTCCTGCCTCAATTCCTTGTTCGATAGTCATACGCCCAGGCGCACCGTCGTGCCGTCGGGGAGTGCTTCGATGTGGCCCCTTCCGACCACGTGCTTCCCCTCCCGCGCGATGTACTGCTGGAGGGCCACGACGCCCCGTGTGAAGGCGTTCGAGCCCTTGTCTGTCCCTTTCTTCGTGCTGGTTCGCGTTGCGGTCTTCTGGGGCCGTGCAGCTGGTTTCACGCCCACCTTGTCCAGGCAGTGTTGCTGTTCCGGGTTGAGCAGTGTCCAGTCGCGGGCTTGCCGGGCTGCCCAGCGTCCGATGTCGTCGCCGCGATGTGTCACCCCGGGCACGATCTCCTCGAGGCCGGCCCCGCCCGCGAGGAGTGTGGTGAGGCCGGTGTAGTGGCGTGGCCAGTCGACGGTCCTGCCCAGTGTCCTGGGTTTCCAGTCGGGGGCGATGGCGGCGAGTTGCTCGGCCCGCCGCTGCGCCCGCTCCGGGTCTTTGCCGAGCCCGCCGGGCCTGCGGAGGTTGGTCAGCCATTGCCCCACGGGCTTGTCGAGGGCGACCGCGTGACGGGGCGCGGCCAGCGTCCCGGCCTCCGCGAAGTAGCCGCGGGCGGCGGCGAGGTGGCCGTCGACATCATCGAGTCGCTCCTCGAGCGCGCCCGCGCCGCAGCGGACGTGATCCGGGCCCGGGTCGCCGCAGTGGTCGATGTCGTCCTGGCGGCCGTCGACGTCACCGCGATGGTGTTCGTGATGAACGGCGGCGGCCGGTTCCACCGCCGGCACCTGCTCGCCGAAGCCCGCCGTCACCTCGCCCTCGTCCTGCGCGGCCGCTGCCGCGACCCCGGCCTGGACGACCAAACCGTGAACGCCGCGCTCACGACGCACTGCGTGGACATCAGCGAGCCGAAGACGTCACGCGGCCAGGAGCCCGGCTACCGCTTCTACACCGCCCGGTGGGCCCTGCCCGACCTCGAACCCGCCCGGCGCACGCCGACCGCCGTTCCCGACCCAGACCGGCACCCGGCGGCCGACCCCGGCGCACCGGCCGCGCACCGGCCCCCGGACCAGGAGCCGGGGGAGTGGGAGATCCCCCGCATCCCGCTGCGCTACGACCGTGCCGTCCTTGCCGGCGCGGTCGTACGGGGGAAGCTGCGCACCGCCACCGCCGCTGCCGTGCGGGGCCGGGCGTACGACGTCGCCGCGCACCAGCAAGCGGCGACGCCCGAGCTTTTGCTCGCGCAGCAGGAGCCGACCTCGACTGCCCGGAGCCGGAGGACGGGCCCCGGTCGGCGGTCGACCGGATGGCGCTGCGGTCCCTGAAGGCTTCGCGTACGGACGTGGAAGCCCTGGAGTTCACCGACGAGCAGCTGCGCCGCCGCCAGGACGTCTTCACGAAGGCGGCCTACCAGGCCCGCAAGACGATGGACCGGTACGCCGACCCGGAGGACGCCACCGCACCCCACCCGGTGCGCGAGGACGACCAGCAGGCGAACCGCCCCCAGCAACCGGACCCGCACCACGGACGAGAATCCGGCCGCTGAGCGCATCCAACGCGGTGCACTCGATGCGGCCGGTGCGCACCAGTGCACCCGCGGTGCGCACCACTCCCAGCCGGGCGCACCGGCCAGTGCGCTGCGCACGCACGCGATGCGTGCCCGGTGCGCGGCGGGTGCAGCTACCGGTGCGCACCGACCACGGACTGCACCACGCGGGCCGCTCCAAGTGCTCGTCGCGCAGCGCCTCCAGGGCGCGGACGACGTCCTTCGGTTCGTCGGCGAGGATCTGGCCGGTGAAGTACGCGATGGTGCGGGCGATCCCCGGTGCAGCGGAAGCGGGGGCGTCCGTGGCCCATGAGCTGATGGCCGTGGGATAGATGACGCCGACCTCGTCCAAGGCGAAGGAGTCGGCACAGGGCTCGGTGTCGGGACGCACCGAAGGTTTCAGTAGGAAAGCCTCTGACCTGGATACTGAAATCATCCGCGCGGTGACCTGAGTCACATTCGCTGCACGAAAGATTTCAGCGCCCAACGAGGTGCGCGCTCGATCGATTACAGGGAGTGGCCACGCGGGGCCGACTCTTCCGGTCGACAACCGACTCCCGCCCCGATCCAGGCGGTGGCATTGCGTACGAACCGCTGTCGCACGTCGGGGTGGGCGACAGCGGTTCGGATGGGGATCTGCGCGTATGGCCGGTCGCGGGCGGGTGCTGCTTCAGGTGTATTGACCCGCAGGGTTGTTGGCGCGGGTGATCGGAGGTCGGCCTCAGGGTGCGGTGGGGCAGCGACGGCAATGGTAGGTGTGCAGGACGTCCGGAGGGCTGGGCGCCGCCCGGTGCGGAGGCGTACGGCCGTAGGCGTGCCCACCCTTTCGCCCGCCGGCTGACACGCCCGCTCCGTCCCGCCGCGTTCGGCGCAGCCGGAGGGGCCGCCCGAGCCGCCCCGTGTCAGGGTGGAGGCGGTTCGTCCACGGTCGGGACAGGAGGCGGGGTGCACCGCGCGAGGCAGGGGCAGGTTCGGCGGGCACGTCCCGGTGCGTGCGCCGGAAGGAGAGCGTGGTGAGCGAGCGGCAGCAGTCGGGCGGCGACGCATTGCCCTTCGCCGACCTGCGCAAGCGCTTGGACTCCGAGATGGACCAGATCGCCGAGCAGCTGCGAGCGCTCGCCTCCACCAAGGAGCGGCTCGAGGGACTGCTCGATGCGGTGCTCACCATCACCGGTGAGCTGGAGCTCAACGAGGTACTCCGGCGCATTGTCACCACCGCCATGCACCTGTGCGGCGCCCGCTACGGGGCGCTCGGCGTGCTGGACGAGGAGGGCGAGTACCTGGAGCAGTTCATCACCGTGGGGCTGAACGACGAGGAGAAGGAGGCACTGGCCGGCATCGAATTCCCACATGGCGAAGGCGTCCTGGGCCTCCTCATCCAGGACCCCGAGCCGCTGCGGCTGGAGGACATCTCCACTCATCCGGCCTCGGTCGGCTACCCGCCCGGCCACCCCCACATGCGGTCCCTCCTCGGCGTCGCCATCAGCGTCCGCGGCGAGATCTACGGTGACCTCTACCTGTCCGAACGCCTGGACGGCCGGCCCTTCGAGCACGGGGACCAGGAGGTCCTGGTGGCGCTGGCCAGTGCGGCCGGTATCGCCATCGAGAGCGCCCGCCTCTTCGGGCAGGTCCGCGACAGTGCCGAGAACTTCCAGCGTCTGCTGCTGCCCGTCCTGCCCGACCTCAGCCCCTACTCCGCGGCCACCATCTACCGCCCCGCCGCCGAGCCCAACCATCTGGGCGGCGACTGGTACGACGCGCTGCGGCTGCCGGACGGCGCGCTGGGCGTCGTCATCGGCGACGTCTGCGGCCACGACCTGTCCGCGGCCGCCACCATGGCGCAGATGCGCAACATGCTGCGCGCGCTGTTCTACGACCGCCAGACGCCGCCCAGTGACGTCCTGCGGCAGGTCGACGTCACGTTGGAGTCCGCTTGTTCCGACTCCCCGGTGACCACCGTGCTGGCGGCCCGGGTCGAGCCCGGCGAGGAGGACTGGGTTCTCCACTGGTGCGCCGCCGGCCATCTCCCTCCCCTGGTGATCACGCCCGACGGGCAGGCCGAGTACCTGCTGAACGAGCCGGGCGTGCCACTGGGCGTCGACCCGGGGCTGCCGCGCCCGGACCACCGCAGGAAGCTGCGGCCGGGCACCACGGTCGTCTTCTTCACCGACGGCCTGGTCGAGCATCCCGCCCACTCGATCGACGAGGGCATGGACGCCCTGATCGAACTGGCGGTCACCTACGCCTCGTTGCCGGTGGACGAGCTGGTGCACGCGCTCGCGGACCATCGCCCCAGCGAGGGTCGCGACGACATGGCCATTCTCGCGCTGCGGCTTCCCGCGCAAGGCTGAGACCCCCAAATGCCGGTGACCCGTTCACAACAGGACGGCAGCGCCCAGGGTGTCGCCACCCCCACAGGTCGGGACCGGGCAGTCTGTGGAAGGGTAAGTGCTTGGCCGTCGTCGTCAATGGTCGCAGCCTCGTACCGGCCGTCCAGGGCTTTGATCTCAGGTGCCCGGAGCCGGACAATGTGTTCGTCCAGCAGGAGCCACGCCTCGTGCAGCCAGGGCTACCGGCACACCGACAAGAAGACTCCGTCCGAGCAGAAGACCGCCGCACCGCCTCGCACACCGGCGCGCTCTGCGACATGCGTAAGCACGGCCTCACCGAGAACGGCGGCTCCACCACGACGGGGGGTGAAGGTTCCCCGTGATCTCGGACACCTGATGGTTACGCCGCGAGGGCGTGTTGGTGGCGCTGCCTGGTCTCGGCCGGGGTGAGGTAGCCGAAGGTCTTGTGCTTGCGTAGGCGGCGGTTGTAGAAGGTCTCGATGAAGTTGAAGACCTCGGCGCGGGCGGTGGCCCGGTCGGGCCAGGTGCCGGTGCCGATAGGCCGACCAGTCAGGGACGACCCGAGTGATGATCCACCCTCATTGCCCCGAACTCGGGGCAGCGTTCGGCCAGTAGCTCCCCAGCTCCCGGACAGTCCTGGAGGATTATGATCTCCACTTTCCCCGTCCCTCTTCGTGGTCCCAGCGTGCACGGAGGCCGACGGCAGCGGGATGGTCCGCCGCCGTCGGCCCCCTGTTTCGGCCGGATCGTGTTACTGACTACTGGCTGGTGCTAGGGCGTGAGCCGACGCAGACCGGCGCGCTGCCGCAGCCGAGGAAGTCACGGCAGCTGCCCCACGGGGTGCACAGGGTCAGGCCGGGATGGAGGATGGCGGCCGGGGGTGACGCGGTACGGCGGGACGAGGCGTCATCTCCGGGCCGATTGAGGATCCTTCAGCTGTCACGACTGCGCAGCGTGAGGTAGCCGGCCAGCAGGGCGACCGTCGTCCAGGCGGCGAGGACCAGCAGACCCGTTGCGGGGCTGATGCCCGGATCGGCCTTCATGACCTCGGCACCAGCGTGGTCGGGCAGGTAGCGGGCGGCGGTGCGGAGTGCCGGGATGGCGTTGGCCACCGGTGAGAGCACGAAGACGAATGCGAACAGCAGCGAGAGCGCGAGCGCAGTACTGCGCAGCATCGTCGCGACGCCCACCGAGAACAGGCACATCAGGGTCAGATAGAGGCAGGCCCCGAGGACGGCGCGCACCGCTCCGGGATGGCTCAGCTCGACGCCGTGCGGGCCCAACGCCCTCTGGGAGGCGAGGAAAGCGAGGAACGCGGTCGGTACGGACACAAGCAGGGCCACCGTGGCGGCAGCGGTGATCTTGGCGAGGTAGAACAGGCCGCGCTCGGGTACCGCGGCGAGCGAGGTGCGGATCATGCCGCTGCCGTACTCGGTGCAGACCAGCAGGACTGCGAAGGCGATCAGGGCCAGCTGGCCGAACTGGACGCCGACGAAGCCGGCGTCCACCGGATTGAAGTCGGAGCGAAGCAGGTTGCTCTTCTTGTCGATCGCCGAGCGCGCCGAGGCGCCGTTCAGCACGCCGATCCCGACGCTGACGACGACGGCGATGACGAGCGGGACGAGCGTCGACCGGACTGTCCCGATCTTGGTCAGTTCGGCCCGGACCACGGCTGTCGGTGCGTTAGCGGACATGCTGGTTCCTCTCCGTGAAGGCCTCGGCGCGGTACTGGGCAGCGTCACTGGTGAGGCGGAGGAAGGCGTCCTCCAGGGAGGACGTGCGGGTGGCCAGTTCCCCCAGGACGAGCCCGGCCTCGGCCGCGATCCGACCCACCTTCTCCGTTCCGGCGTCGTCGACGACCACGGCGCCGCGCTCCTCCTGGTGCGCCGTCAGACCGGCGCGGCTCAGGGCGCCCAGTAACCGGTCCGGCTCAGATGTACGAACCAGCACCTGGGAGCGGCAGTGGTCGGCGATGAAGTCGTCCATGCTGGTGTCGGCGAGCAGTCGGCCGCGCCCGATCACCACGAGGTGCTCGGCGGTGATCGCCATCTCGCTCATGAGGTGGCTGGACACCAGGACCGTCCGGCCCTCTGCGGCCAGACCCTGCAGCAGGGTGCGGATCCAGCGCACGCCTTCCGGGTCGAGGCCGTTGACCGGTTCGTCCAGCAGCAGCACCTGCGGGTCGCCGAGCAGCGCGGCGGCGATGCCGAGCCGCTGGCCCATGCCGAGCGAGAAGCCGCCGGCCCGGCGGGAGGAGACGGACTCCAGGCCCACCTTGGCGAGCACCTCGCGGACCCGGGCGCGGCCGATCCGGTTGGTCTGGGCGAGCCACAGCAGGTGATGGTACGCGGTGCGGCTGCTCTGCACCGCCTTGGCCTCCAGCAACGCACCGACATGCCGCAGCGGCTCGCGTAGCTGGTCGTAGGCCTTGCCGTCGTAGCGGACTTGGCCCTTGTCGGGGCGGTCCAGGGCGAGCATCATTCGCATGGTGGTGGACTTGCCGGCCCCGTTCGGGCCCAGGAAGCCCGTCACCCGGCCTGGCCGGACCGTGAAGGTGAGCCCGTCGATCGCGACGGTGTCGCGATAGCGCTTGGTCAGCTGCTGTAGTTCGATCACGACATCAGGCTGCCGTGATGGGGCGCCCCGGCACATCAGCCGGCGATCCGAACTGAGGTTTCCACCTGGCGGTGGAGGCGGCGCGGCTCCACCGGCGCCGTCTCCTACCGCGGTCGGTCATTCCCGCGGCTGAGGCGCCGACGTGGCCGTGCGGATACGGTGAGCGTATGGTCCGACTCCCACCAACCTGGCTGACGCCGTACCGCGGCGGTGCCGTCAGACCGCTGCACCGAGGCGAGTTGATGGCCGTCGACAGCATGGTGGCCGTGGTCCTGACCGGGCTCTTCCTGGCGCTGCCGGGCCCGGAGTGGAGTTCCTACAGCGGATGGTTGGAGCGGATCGCCCTCGCGGCCGCGATGGGTCTGCCGCTGGCCCTGCAACGGACCCGTCCAGCTGCGGTCTGTGCGGTGGTCACGGTGGCCTCGGTGGTTGCTTCGGTGGCCGGCGCCGTCCGGGAGCCGTTCCTCGCGGTGGCCTTCGCGCTCTACCAGGTGGCCGTCACCACCCCGGCTCGGCGGGTGCCGACCCCGGTGATTGGGGCGGTGAGCGCCAGCGTGTTGGTGCTGATCCTGATCTCGGGCTCGCCCGACGGTGCCGGGCAGGACCTCGTGCTCCACTTGGCCGGCCTGGCGCTGGCCGGGATGGCCTGGGTGCTCGGCCGGGCGGTCCGCGAGCGGCGTGCGCAGGCCGCCCGCTCGGCCCGGCGGGTCGCCATGGAGGCCGTTACCGAGGAACGACTGCGGATCGCCCGGGAGTTGCACGATATCGTGGCGCACCATGTCGGTGTGATCGCGGTGAAGGCCGGCGTGGCCAATCACCTGCTGGCCACCCACCCGGAGGGTGCCGGCGAGGCCCTGGGGGTGATCGAGACGGCCAGTCGCTCGGCCCTGACCGAGATGCGGCAGATGCTCAGCGTGCTGCGGGCTGGCGAGTCTGAGCCGGAGGCCGACGGCGTGGACGGGCTCAGGCCGGCGCCCGGGCTCGCGGCGCTGGCCGACCTGGTGGCCGGTGCCACTGCGGCCGGGCTCACCGCAGAGCTGCGCACCGAGGGCACTGCCGACCTGCCGCAGGGGGTGCAGAGTTCGGCGTACCGGGTGGTGCAGGAGGCCCTGACCAACGTGCTCAAGCACGCCGGTCCGACGCGCTGCCGGGTTGAGCTGTTGGCCGACGGGCGGGAGTTGCGGATCGAGGTGATCGACGAGGGCGCCGGGGGAGGCCGCGGCGCCCGCCGACCGGGCCAGGGGGGCGGGTACTTGACCTGGCACGGGCACGCCGAGGTACCCGGGCACGGGAGTACTCACGGCCACGGCCTGATCGGCATGCGGGAACGGGTCGAGCTGTTCGGCGGACGGTTCCACGCCGGGCCGCTTTCCGGGGGCGGATTCGCCGTTCGGGCCGAACTGCCGTACCGGACCGCAGCGTCAGCGGAGGAGGGGCCTTGAAGCGGAGCGGGAGGATGATCCGCCCAGGGCCGGGACGTCGGCACGGCCGGCTGGGCACCCCGCTCCCGAGCGGAAAGACGAACGTGTGGAGGACCGTGTGACCGAGCCCGTCCGTGTCCTGGTGGTGGACGACCAGGCGCTGCTTCGTGGCAGCTTCCGGATGCTCATCGATGCCGAACCCGGCCTGACCGTGGTCGGCGAGGCGGCCGATGGCTCGGCTGCGGTCGAGCTGGTTGCTGAGCAGCGGCCCGATGTGGTGCTGATGGATGTGCGGATGCCCGGCACGGACGGTATCGAGGCCACCCGGACGATCTGCGATCGGAACCCGGGCGTACGGGTCCTGATGCTCACCATGTTCGACCTGGACGCGCATGTCTTTGCGGCGCTGCGGGCCGGAGCCGCCGGGTTCCTGCTCAAGGACATCCCGCCTGCCGAACTGCTGCACGCGATCAGGGTGGTGGCAGCGGGGGAGAGCCTGCTCTCGCCGAGCGTCACCCGGCGACTGATCTCGGAGTTCTGCCGTCACCCGGCCACCGAACCGGCCGGTCCGCCGCCCGCACTGGACGGCCTGACCGGTCGGGAGCGGCAGGTGTTCGAACTGGTGGGCGCGGGGCGCTCCAATGCGGAGATCGCGCAGGAGCTGCACGTCTCCGCGGCGACGGTGAAGACGCACCTGGGACACGTGCTGGACAAACTCGGCGCCCGGGACCGGGTCCAGCTGGTGATCGTCGGGTACGAGTGCGGTCTGCTAACCCTGACTATTCAGCGGAATTGCCCGGTCTGACGGCCTGGTAGCAGAAAAGGTGTCCTGACCTGCGAGGATGCGACTGTCGAGGAAGCATCGGT
>NZ_JBEZKL010000125.1:0-21354 GCF_040704695.1 Streptomyces sp. NPDC048411 | reverse complement strand
TCCTCGACGAATGGGCCTACGCACAGCCCTACCGGAGCGAAGCCGAGCGACGCGAGGCATACCCCGCCTGGCTGCACACCTACAATCACCACCGCGGACACACCGCGCTCAAGGGCCAACCACCCGCAAGCCGCGTCCCCAACCTCACGGGTCAGTACAACTAGCCCCCGGCCGGCGGTCCGGCGGAGCAATTCTCCGACACAGGGTCATCCCGTTCCTGCCCCGCTCCCCGCCCCGAGGTCTGGAGGGCGGGGGTGAACCACCTGGCCCGCTGAAGCGGGTCGGTCGTCCACCCCCAGGAATCCACGCTGATCAGCCTCCGAACAGCCCTGGACGAGAACCGGTCCTCACGGCCGCTGCGGCCGGAGCGGCTGCGGACCGATGTCGTCCTCCTGGTGCTCAACGCTGTACGTCTGACCCGAATCCTGACCCGCACACCCGGACCGGCGCTGCCCCTCCTGCTCATTGGGGGTGGCCTGGGTCAGATGCGGAAGCGCGAGCGCCAACCGCCGGCCTTCTGCTCGGGCACGGCCTGGTACTGCTCTTGATGCCGCTGCTCGTCCGACCAGGCTTGTCGAAGGTCGATGACAAACCGACGGTCGCAGTCCCCGCACAGGGTCGGGTTGGGCTCTGGGGACGTGCCCCAGCCGACGCGCTCGGTCGCCTTCCACCGTTCGTCGGTGAACGTGGCACCGCACTCGGTGCAGACGGGGCGGCGAGACGAACCCTGGAAGCTCTGCTGCTCTGCCCCACTACGCACCGGCTCCTGGTACTCCCGCCCGACGGGGTCGAGGAGCGCTTCGAGGACGGCTGGGACGAGGGCGTACGCGCAGTCGCCACCGGTGCTGCGACTGGCTGATCAGGCCGCCGCCCCCGGCCCTCTCACGCTCGGCAGCCCGGCGTCGTGGCTCCGGGGGGAACGGCGACGGCGTCGGCTCCGGTGCCCCAGGTGTAGGAGGTCTTGGAGGTGGCGCGTCGGTGCACGTGGGCCCTGACCGGTCCGGAGCACTTCCTCATCCCCGATGCGTCGGAGGAACTCGCGTTCGTGGTCCTGGGCGCCGTACGCGAGAACGAGCGGGAGGGGTACGCCCAGCGGCTTCAGGAGTTCGCCGAACAGTATCGCGGGCGCTTGGAGGAGATGCTGCGTGGCTACGGGCCGGGCAGCGCGCCCGCCGTGCACGGCCGGTACTTCCTGGTCGGTCAGCCCGAGGCCCTGCCCATCATCGAGCGGATGGAGAGCGCCCCGTTCCTTCTGCGCAGTCGGTGGGAGAAGGCGGGTGAGGACGACGTCTTCCTGGACGACCTCGAGTTCGCGTGGGGGCCACGCATCCGCCTCAGCCGGTGAGCGGCCGGGGCGGGTGGCGGAGCCCGCGGGGAATCCCTTCCGGTCCAGTACCGGTGCGGGCAGTGCACCAGGGGGCGGTCGGGTCGTGGGCTTCGCGGCCGGGCCGCGCCGGGCGGTTCGCCGTCGCCGGGTGTCTGTGAGGCGTTCGGCGATCTAACAGGTCTATGAGCAGTGGAAAGGCCCGGGCCGGGTGGTCCGGGCCTTCGTCATGCCCTCGGGAAATTCCTTCCCGGCCGCT
This sequence comes from Streptomyces sp. NPDC048411, assembly GCF_040704695.1. Classification (NCBI taxonomy): domain Bacteria; kingdom Bacillati; phylum Actinomycetota; class Actinomycetes; order Kitasatosporales; family Streptomycetaceae; genus Streptomyces; species Streptomyces sp. NPDC048411. The sequence goes on along the minus strand of NZ_JBEZKL010000125.1, from coordinate 19,771 downwards.
GCTGTCCGGGGGCTTCCAGACGACCGCAGGGGGTGAAGAAGCCCCTCCCGATTCAGGCCGAGACGTAAGCACCCGCGACCTGTCACCGTCCCGCTCGCTCAAACGAACTCACGTTGGAGGACATTCCCATGACCACCCACCAGGCATCCGGGGCAGTGAACGAGCCGACCGGCGCTACGCTGGAGATGCAGCAGCAGCCACCCTTGGGCTGGGCTCACGCCACACAGGGACGCTCTCACGCAGAGAGCCGAAGGACCGCCTACCGCGAGGCACCCCCTACCCACGCGGACGACACCCCACAGGTGTTCGCTGTCCTCGAATCCCACGCTCAAGGGAGCAACCTCATGACCCGGGACAACGATCCCGCCCCCGTCCAACCGTCCAGCCCGGTGCCCGCTCGGCCTCACCCGCCCAGAACGCCCGAGCCGGACTCCGGCAGAAGGCCGGCCTTCCTGCCGCAGCGCACTGTGCTGATCCTCTTCATCGCGGTGTGCGTGGGCATCGGTGCCGGTGCGCTTACCTTCTTCGTCAGCAAGTCGCAGCCGGGAGCTGTCCTTGCCGGTGGCACCGCTTTCGGTGGCTGCACGGCGTGGCTGAACAACCTGGTCGCGCACTGACCAGCCGCACCGGGGCCGGGCAGGGTCATCCTGCCCGGCCTCGTCGTCGGCCGGCCGAAGCCGGGCGTGCCTCAACAGCCGGTCAGGTGATGCGGGCGATCAGGGCGGTGGCGTTGTCCGCGTACGGGTCCCGCTGCGCGTGGGCGCGGTGGACAGCGTCGTCGACTTGTAAGACAAGTTGTAAGGCAACCTCCGTTGCTACCCCTGATTGCCACCACGCCGGGCAAGCCTCCCGGACGGGAGGCTTGCCCACGCCGCCAACAGGGGCTTGCCCGGGTCACCTGCGGAAGCGGGAGAACCAGCGGCTCTCCGCCTTCTGTTCGGGCAAGGTCTGCTCCTGGTGCTGGGGCCCGGTCGCCCAGGCCTGCTCCACTTCGGTGCTCTCCCGCCGGTCGCAGTCCCCGCACAGGGTCGGACGGGCCTCCGGGGGAAGGGCGTCCCAGCCGGTGCGCTCCACCGCCTGCCACCGCTCGTCGGTGAACGCCGCCCCGCACTCGGTGCAGCGGGGGCGACGGGCGTAGCGCAGGAAGGGCGTCCCCTTCGCCCACTCGGGAAGCGGCTCCGGGCGCTCCTGCCTGTCGGCCTCTCGGGCGGCGGCGACGGCCGCGTGCTTGCAGCCGTCGCACAGACGCGGGTGGGTGTCCGTCGGCGTGCTCCAGTCCGTCGTCTGCGTCGCCTCCCAGCGTTCGTCGGTGAACCTTGCCCCGCAGCCGGCGCAGACCGGGCGACGGGCCTCGCGCTCGGCCTCTTGCTTCGCGGCCCGCTCCTGGTCCGCCTGCCGTACCTGCGCCTGGTACCTCTCCTGCCGGGCCCGGCGCTCCTGGCGGGCGCGGGTGAGGGCAGCGTCGAGGCGGGGGTTGCCGATCGCCTCCAGCAGGCTCTGCGGGCCGCTGCGCCCGAAGCGGACGAAGACCGGCCCGGCCGGGCCGTGCTCGCGCAGCTGGTTCAGCCCGGTCGCGATGATCGGGACCTTGCGGTTGTAGACGTGATGGCCGACCTCGTCCCGCTCCCCCTGCCACAGGTGCCGGGTGAGCTCCATCAGGCGCGGGATGGTGCGGTTGGGGTTGCGCTCGCCGATCCGGTTGAACACCAGCAGCACCGGCGGGTGCGGCTGCTCCGCGCCCGGGTCGGCGGGAGGTGTCCAGCGGGTGCGCCACATCGGCCGCTCCTTACCGTCGCTGTCCTTCACCTTCCGCTTGAAGAAGCGGGCGTACTTCTCCAGCTTCGCCGCGAGCTCCTCGGCGGTCTCGTGGCAGTTGTCGACCTCGATGAACAGCAGCGGCACTCCGTCCTGCGGGGCGGTGAGCACGAGGTCGGCCTGGGCGCCGCCCTTGCCGGGCGCGTTCCAGGTGCCGGTGGCGGGCAGCGGGACCTCGGTCCAGTACGAGGCGATGGTGCCGATGCCGTCCGTTGCGTCGACGGCGGCCTGGGCGGCGGCCTGAACGTGGGGCGGGTCGTCGGCGAGCTTGGCGAGGTTCGGCTTCGGGCGCAGCAGTGCGATCACGGTCACGTTGACGGCCATCGGGTGGGAGGCCCCGCTGGAGCCCGCACCGCGTGCGGTGGAGCCCATCTCCGTCACCGGGCGCCGCAGCTCGTAGGAGGCGGCTGCCAGGCCCTTGGGGGTCAGGTTGCGCAGGGAGTCGCCCGTCTCGGTGGAGCCGCCGTTCTCGGACAGGCCGTGCTTGCGCATGTCGGAGAGTGCGGCGGTGTGCGAGGCGGTGCGGGCCTGCTTCTGCTTCGACGGGGTCGGCTTGTCGGCGTGACGGAAGATCAGGTGTGGAGCGCCGATCCGCTGGATCTGATCTGTTGTCGCGACCTTCAGTGCTCCGAGCACGCGCAGCACGTCGCCGCGGTAGCTGTTCGTCGACCCCGCCGGGTTGTTCTTCCGCTTCCCCGCCATCAGCTCTGCTCCCTCGTTGCTCGCGACCGGCCACCAGCCGACCGCCACCGCTGCTGCCGCCGCTGGCCGCGCCCGGCCTGGGAGGGCGTCCGGGCCCCCCGGAACCCGATGATCTCCTCCACTACGGACATGTAGAGGAGAGAAGAGGGTTGTGACGGCGCGGTTTTCGCGCCGATTACGGGCCTGACAAGGGGTTTCTCTCCGGCCTCGGGTGCCGGGCACCCGAGGGGGTTCCCAAGTGTCCTTCGAAGGGGGTGCCCAGGGAGTCCCCTTGGGCTTACCCGCCGCGGGCCGGCCTTCGGGTGCGATCGGCCCATGCGGTGCCGCTGCCCGGCCCCCGGGTGGGTGCTCGTCATCGTCGCGTCTCCTTCGCTGCCCCGGCCGGGGCCGTCGGGGCGAAGGAGCAGCGTGCACGGACGCCCCTTGTCCGCGGTCTAACCGTGGCCTGGTCAAGGAGAAACACGGCAACGGTCAGGGCGGTAGCAGAGGTGGACAGGGGGTCATGGTCGGGCTCGTGGTCTGACCGACCACGCTGGACAAGGGGACCCGGTTTGGCCCTTGCGGCCCCGATTCGCGGCCGGGAGACGGCTGCTCACCGCCGGTGCGCGGAATCTGTCCACAGGGCCGTGCCCCCAGCATCGGGCCCCTAGGCCGCCGCGATCCGCGCGGTGGCCCGTACATGAGAAGCCGTCATGCCCGACACCACCATGCCGCTCACCCCGATGACCCCGGACGCGGCGATCAGCGCGTTCAGCTACCTCCGGGCCGTCCAGGCCAGTGACGTCGAAGCCGCCCGCGCGTTCGCCGACGCCGAGTCGCGGATACCCGAGCTGCTCGTCGCCGTCGCCGAGCGGATCGTCGGCCCCGTCACCGCCCTGCCCGGCCCGGAGGCGGGAGAGCCGTGCGCGGAGACCCTTCGCCCTGGAGGCCCTCGGGCGGGTCCTGGTGACCTCCCTGCGGTCCTGGGTACAGGCCGGGCCGAACGCGGCGGAGGGCATCGCCCGTGCCGTCATCGACTTCGCCGTGCAGTTCCTCACCGAGGACCACGAGGACGTCGCCGATGTCCTGTGCCAGCTGGAGGCGGTCGGAGTGGGCCAGGCCCTCGATGCCCACCCCGCACCGGCCGGTGCACATCCGGTGCGCCTGTCCATCATGTAGTGCGCATCGAGGTCGGCGGTGGTGCGCACCACCGCCGGGCGGTGCCCGCACCGGTCATCACGATGCGCGCCACCGCACCAGGTGCGCGGCGCACGGTGGCGGGGTCCTCTATCACGCGCCCCCTTGACCGCGACCTGATCGGCGGCCGGAGCGTGCTGTGTCAAGGGGAAACAGGCCGGGTGGCGAACCTGGTCAAGGGGGGAATGCGGCCGCGCCTGGTCAAGGGGGCGGGCAGCGCGCACCGGTGCGGTGCGAGACATCGCGTGCGGTGCACCCGTGCGCGAGAGTGGCGTCCATCGTCGGATGGTGCGCACCGGGTGCAGCGGACATCGCAGTGGGCGCCAGAGTGGTGTCCATCGCCACCCCGGTGCCCACTGGGATGGAGTCCACTCGGTGGAGTCCACTCGGTGGAACCCATCGGGTGGAGTCCACTCCGTGGGTTCCACCCGATACCGGGCATCGTGCACTGGATGCAGAACATCACGCGCTCCACTCGGTGGACGATGCCCGGCATCGTCACCACAGCCAGGCGTTGGAGTGCCGCACCCGGGACAGAGCACGGGCATCGCGGCGCGCGGCAGCGTTGCCGATCCGGTTCTGCCGGGACCGGGGCCGGCGCGACTGCCCGGTGACGAAGCGACGGCGTCCGGCGTCCTGGTGCCGTCGCCGTTGCTTGCGGAGCTCCGCCTTCTTCTCCCGGTCGCTCTTCGGCTTCCGGGGCCGCTTCCAGATCGGCTCCCACGCCAAGGGCTCATCGAGCGCGGCGGCCATCTCCTTGGAGGCTGCGCGGGCGCGGGCGAGCGCGTCCTCAAGGCTGGGTTGTTCTTCCGGGGTGCTCACGCGACTCCTCCTGTGGTCCGGCTCGGTGTGTGCTGGGTGGCGGGCTGCTGGGGCGGCGGCGGGGCCGTCGCCGGGGCGGGTTGGGGTCGGGGGCCGCGGGCGACGGCGCGGTCCCGGATGCCGTCCTGGAGCTTGGCGGCCATCTTGGCGGCGGCAGCCTCGACCGTCCTGCCAGTCTGCTCCACTGTGGCGACGTCGGTCGTCCGCTCCCGGCCGGGGCTGGCCTTCCGGTCCGGGCGGGACGGCCGCAGGTGCTTCGGGGTGGCGGGCACGGCGACGGTGTGCGGCCGGGTGCGGGAGTTCAGGCGGTCCCCGCGGCGTACTGCGCGGACCCGGGCGGTCAGTGCGCCGGCGGCGAGGCGTGCTCGCTCGTACGGGGACGCGGTCCGCATGCGGGTCAGCGGGCGCAGCACGGCCTGGTCCTCGGTGTCGCGCGGATACAGGGCGCGCAGGTCGGCGGCCATCATCCGGCGACCGGCCGGGCGGGTGTAGTCGTCGACGACCGCTTGCACGATCTGTTCGTCCAGGCCGGGCTGGTGGGGTCGGCCCCGCAGGACGTAGGCGAGGTGGCGTCGGGCTTCGGCAAGCAGGTGCCAGCGCTTGAACGCCCCGCACATCACGTACACCACGGCGACGGTGTCGACGGCGGCCAAGGCGATGTCGAGGACCGGGCACACCCGCGCCCAGATCGCTGCGGCCGCCGCCCGGGCGCGCTCCCCCAACCGGGCAACGGTGGAGGCGCCGTACGCCCGGGTAGCCGAGGCCCGCCAGCCGGCGCGCAGCTCGGACAGCGACCGCGGCTCCTTGCGCTTGTGCGGGCGGGTCTGGTCGGCGGCCTGCCGGTCCAGCGCGTAGGTGGCCAGCTCCCCCGGCGGGTACCCCTGCCGCTCTTGGTAGTCGGCCACGAGGACGGACAGCGCGTCGGCGATCTGCTGGCGGCGAGTCGACTGCCAGCCGATGAGCCGCTGGTCGATCCCGGCGATCTCCATGACCGGCCGTCGGCCGGGCGTCACCTCGCGCGGCTCCCACGCCCACCCGAGCCGGGCAGACACCTCCTCCATGAAGTAGAGGGAGTACAGGGTGCCGGCCGCGACGATGTGCCCCAGCATCGAGTCCGCCGACAGGTTCCCCCACGTCCCCTTGTCGTCCGGCCGCCGGGCACGGATCGACACCACCGCGTGGTCATGGAGTAGCGGCTTCCCAGCCCTGGACTCGTAGTGCCGGAACACCGCGACGATCAGCCCGTCCCGGATCGGGGCGCGGTGCTTGCCGCCGCTCCCCCAGCGGATCTCCGCGACCGACTCCTCAAACCACGCCAGCGTCTTGTCCCGGGCGATGTCCTGCCACAGCTCCAGCACCAGGCGGTACTCCTCACCGAGCAGCGCCCACGCGATCTGTGCCGTCGGCGGTGCCCGGAACACCAGGTCCATGGCCAGCCAGGGCGAGCGCTCCTTGGCCTTCTCGGTCTCCGGTGACTGGTTGTGCTCGATGGGCCTGCCCAGCACCGTCGCCCGCCGCGCCTTCGCCGGATCGTCGCCCGCCTCCAGGCGCTCGCGCTCGATCCGGTCGGCGTCCGGGTGCCGTCCCTCCCCCAGGAGCAGCTGGGCTTGTCGTTCGGTCACCACGTCCCCGGCGACCAGGCCGACCGCGGCAAGTCCCCGTCCCGTCCAGAACCCGGCCGGGACACCAGCTTCGTCCTGGGCGGCGCGCAACGGCGTGCCCGCAGGACGGTGGCCGTCGCCGACCAACACGCCGTTGCAGTAGTACGGCCAGCCCCTCGGGCCGATCTTCGCTTCGCTGAGCATCCGGCCATGCAACCCCGCCCTCGACCTGCGGGAACGTGATCCCGTGGGGCGGGAGACTTCACCAGACCTTCATGCTCGATCCCGTCGGATGGGCGTCGGTGCGCTCGGAGCTCGACTGCGCCGGCCGCACTCATCGTCAACAAGCAGGTCGCCACGAGCCGGGGCTGTTCACCATGAGGAGTGAACATATTCCCGCCCACAGAGCCTGGAACCTCAAACACCAGCACGGTCCTCACAGCCCGGCATCACACTGATGCTCCAGCCCTCGTCTGCATCATGGGAGATGCTCGATGACCAGACCAACCTCCACACCCGAGGTACGAACGGGCCGATGCCAGTGCGGAAACATCACGTACAAGGTGACCGGCGCCCCGGACGACCCCCACCTGTGCTCCTGTGAGCACTGCACGCTTATTTCCGGCTCGCCGGCGATGGCGTGGGTCGGGTTCCGCAGGGAGGAGCTGACGTGGACCGGCCCTGGCGGTGAGCCGACCTGGTTTGCGACCTGGCCGACCCTGCACCGCGGCTTCTGCCCGCGCTGCGGGACTCACCTCGTCTCCGTCGCAGACAACTCAGTAGTGATCATGGTGACGAGCTTCAGCCTCATTGAGCAGCACGGGCTCGAGCCTGTCGGACACAGTTTCCGGCAGGTCGCCGTGCCATGGATGGCCATCACCCTCGCCCCCGACCGCTGCACCAGTAACGGTGGCGGGGCCGCTAGCCCGCCCGTATAGCAACGGGGGCTTGCCCGCCTGCGAACTACGCGGGGAAAGCTCAACCTCGGTAAACAGGACTGCAGTGCCAAGACAGCCTGTGTACGACGCCGCCCAGCAGACCCGCGGATTCCTCGCGTACACCTTCCCGTCTCGCTAGCCGGACCCGGACCGTCTGGCAGTGCCAGCCCGTCCCGACGTTGTCGGGGCTGCTTACCGCCCGACTCGGCATCCCCTGAGCCGAACTGCCCCCAGCTTCAAACGGATTGCTGCGACAACCCGGCGGTGAAGGTCTCTCACCTCACTCGATTCCATGGCGCCTCGTGGCGCACCGACCCGCTACGACAAACGGGCCTACGTATTCCAGGGCACTGTCGCGGTCGCCTCGATCCGGCTGTGGCTCTGCACCTGAGACAGAGTCGCTCGCCCCCAATACACCGCTCACATGAGAGGGCAATTGGAAGACGCGTACTCATCCGCGATGTTGAAGACGCTGGCACAGCGTGGGCATTCCGCCTGACCGAAGAGATGGGTGATTCCGTCGGCGAGCACAACTTCCCCATCGCGGACGGCGATCTCATGCATCCAACGACCGATGCCGGAGAGCCCCTCGGGGGACGCCGGCCTCAGGTCGCGTCGGTCCACGTCGCCCAGGTTCCAGTCCCGGATCGCTGAATAGCGTCCGCAACCGCCGATGGCGATCGTCACCTCCACAGCGCAGTGAGGGCAGGCGACCTGGTAAAAGTCGTCCGAGAAGTCCCCCAGGACGGCACTCCAGTGGTAGTGCCCTTCGACCGCGATCAAGTCGCGGAATGTCGTGAGGTAGTCGTCCGGCCGCGACCGCAGGCGCCGATCCAGCAGCTCACGGAACTCCGCGATCGCTTCGGTACAGCCCGCCAGCAGGTCGTCGCAGCCGTGGCCCCCTGCCGCGCGCTGGACAATCGCCCCAGCCAGCCCGCGCGCCCGCGCGCTCCGCGACGCTAGACACACCAGACGCGGCAGTGCGGCAAAACTGGCGGGAAACACCAAGTCGCACTCGAGGACCAGCCGGTAACCCAACTCATCCCACGCCTCTGCGTCGTCCTCGCGCTCGGCCCGCGCCAGGAGCTCGGGGACGCGATCGACGTCCCCGTAGCAGTCGTACATCTGTGCCCAGTTCACCACCTGAGCATTTAGAAGCTGTTTCTAATGCCTGCATGACAAGTTGAGAGCCTGAGTGGCTCTTCCTGATCCCTTCTCAGAGCAGTGCGAAAAACTTGCTGGACGTCGCATGGGGCAGCGGTAGCGTGAAGCTTCCTGACCTGCGGAGCGCGCCCTCGGATCGGATGATGTGATGTCGATCTCCGGGCAGGACCGACATCCTCACGCACGGCGGCCGGTCAACCTTGTCCTAGCCGGTCCCCAGGTGAACCCCGACCGGCAGTAGGCTCTCAGCCGGCCATGTGAGGGGGTTGCTGTGTGGCGCGTACTTGCGCACATGATCTTGGGCGCGGCGAGGTACATGATCACGCGCATGATCCTGGGCTTCGCCATCGCCATGTTCTTCGTCTACTGGGTCTACGACAGATGAGCCCGGAAGCAGGACAGCGGCTTCCCGAAGGAAGCCGCTGTCCTGCGAATCCATTCCGAATGGGCGATGTACTTGGCTCCGGCCAGGATCGTGACCTGGGGTACGTGGTGGGTACCCCATGGCGAGTGCTGAGGAGGAGCAGGGCGGGCGGTCAGCCGTCGGGCGGCGCCGGTTTCCTCGGCCGGCTGGGGGTAGATCCCTTCCGCGCAAGGCGTCTGGTCATGAGGGTGATCGCGGCCCAGGTGATCAACGTCTCGGAGTGCTGGATGAGTGTCAATCCCCCGGAAACGTAGAGGCCTTCCTTATGCGGCTTGGCCCTTCTGATGGTGGTTCTCGCGTGCTTCGCTGATGGTGCGTTCGAACTCGATGGGCGGCAGGCCGGCGGCCCCGCTGTGTCGGCGGCGTGGGTTGTAGAAGTCCGTGATCCAGGTGGCGATCTTCAGCCGGGCCTCGGTGCGGGTGGCGAAGTGGTGCCGGTGGATGTACTCGACCTTGATCAGCGAGTTGAAGGACTCGGCAGCGGCGTTGTCCAGGGCTGATCCAACTCGTCCCATGGACTGCACCACAGGTTCAACCAGTGGATGCAACACCGGCTTATTTGATCGATAGTAGATAGTCGTTGAGGGCTTCGGCGGGTGTCTTCCAACCGAGGCTCTTGCGGGGGCGACTGTTGAGCGTGGCTGCGACCGCCTCGATATCCCCCGCCGCCCATCGAGTTCGAACGCACCATCAGCGAAGCACGCGAGAACCACCATCAGAAGGGCCAAGCCGCATAAGGAAGGCCTCTACGTTTCCGGGGGATTGACAGTGCGGATCTCGATGTCGGCGAAGGACTTGTCGAAGCCGCTGGCCTTGATCCCGTGCCCGTCAAGCCGCCAGTCCTCTCCCTTGAGGTCGACCGCCGCCGCGGCGATGGCGCGGCCGGCCTGGCTCAAGCTGCGTGTCAGCGGCGTGAGAAGCACTTTGATTGTGGTGACAGTCGGCGTCGCCGCCGGCGTCTGCCTGATCTTGATGGATCGCGCTTTGCTGCCAGCAGAGCACCGTGGCGGATCTATCCGGCCAACTTCTGGAGGAACGCCGTGAAGTCGGCGTCCGACCAGTGGTCGATGATCATTCCGTCCTCAATCCGGTCGACTGTGGTCGCGGTGAAGGACGCGTAGCGTCCGGTCGGCGGGTAGTCGAGGAAGCGGCCCGTGTGGTGTCCGCCCAACAGCCAGCGGGTCGCCACCTTGTCGCCCTCGGCAAGCTGGTCGAAGACCGTGATGGCGAGGTCGTCGAACGCCGCGATCAGCTTGCTGTCCATCTCCAGCCAGGACTGCCGGTCGAACCCGGGGACGTGCATCACGACGTCCGGGTGGATGTAGCGCTCCCAGGACGCCGGCAGGTCCCGCAGGCGGTAGCTCTCGTAGAACTCCCGCACGATGCGTTTCGTACTGCTGCTCGTGGCGGAGGCCGGGGCCGTGGTCGTGAGGGCGAGGGCGCCCCCAGCGAGCGCGCCACCGACCAGTCCGCGTCGGCTCATGGACTTCTTCATGTGCTGCCTCCCGGTGGTGTCGTCGTGGATGTTCCGTGCCAGTCGTGGTCAGGGTGACGGTGACGGTGTGTCAGGCGTTCTCGCCGCGCAGGATCTCCAGGAAGCGGCCGAAGTTTCCCTCCGACCAGTGCTCGACGGACTGGCCGCCCACGACGCGGTCGACGGAGATGCCACTGAGGTGGACCTCTCGGCCGGACGGGGGGATGCCCAGGATTGTCCCTGTGTGGACGCCGCCGAGGCTCCAGCGGGTGACCACCTTGGTGCCCTCCGCGATCTGGTCGAACACGTCCAGGCGGTAGCCGGTGAGCGACGCCTTCAGTTCGAGGTCGCCCGCGACCCAGGCCGAGCGCTCGTTGGGGCCGTCGAACCCGTGGAGCACGAGGTCCTTGGAGATGTACCGCTCGAAGCCGGCGGCCAGGTCGCCGTTGTAGCTGGCGTAGAACGCCGCGGCGACCTGGCGCGGCGAAAGGCGCGAGCGCGACGCGGCGTCGGATGAGCGCTGGTTCTGCGCCTCGGCCGGAGTGGCCGTCGCGCTGAGGGCCGCGGCGGCGCCGAGGCCGGTGAGGGTGCCGATAATCCGGCGCCGGCCGGGGGCGGGGACAGGTGCGGCCTCGGTGGGCTTCTTGGCGGTCATGCGAGCTCCTGGTGGACGAGTTGTCGGGGGCGCGGGGTCAGTGGGTGCGCAGCGGGGCGAGGGCGTTGGTCCAGGCGATGACCTGGTCGAGGGTGGTGGTGAGGGCATCGTGCTGGGCGTCGATGGGCTTGAAGGCGCTGAAGTTCTCGAAGTCGTTGAAGAGGGAGAGGGCGACCTGGGAGCGCACGTCGGCCATCTGGAGTTCGCCGGCGATGAGACGAAGGTGCTCCACGGCCCGGGTGCCGCCGGTCGCGCCGTAGCTGACGAAGCCGACGGCCTTGTTGGTCCACTCGGCGTAGAGGAAATCGATGGCGTTCTTCAGCGCGCCGGGCACCGAGCGGTTGTACTCGGGGGTGACGATCACGTAGCCGTCGAAGGACCCGATCTTCTCCGCCCAGGCCTGGGTGTGCGGCTGGGCGTACTGGCCCATCGACGGGGGGTAGGCCTCGTCGAGCAGCGGGAGCTTGTGGTCCGCCAGGTCGACGAGTTCGAACTCGGCGTCGGTGCGCCGGACTGCGCTCTCGTGCACCCAGCGGGCGACGGCCTCGCCGTTCCGTCCGGGGCGGGTGCTTCCGAGGATGATGCCGATCTTGGTCATCGTGGTCCTCCACGTTCTCTTGCCGGGCGGCCCGACAAGTGCTTGCCACGTCAAGTAAGTGCTTGACGGGTGAAGTACACCGGAGAACTGCTTGTCGCGTCAAGTACTTGGTGAAGGCGTGTCAGTAGAGGTACGTCTGTGGGGGCGCAGGGGCGGGATCGGCCCGCACTCCTCGCAGCTCCTTGACCCGTCAAGGAGTTAAAGTGAGGAAATGCCCTCCGACCAGCAGCCATTGCAACCCCTGACCCCGAGCGAGGAGGCGTTCGTCCGTGAGCTGAGCCGCGTCATGCTGGCACTGCCACGCGCGGTCGACGCCGACATCGTGCGCGAAGCCGGGCTTCCGCTCTCCGAGTACACGCCCCTGATGCACCTGTCCGAGACGCCCGGGAAAGCGATGCGGATGAGCGAGCTCGCCGCCGCCTGCAGCATTTCCCTCAGCGGCATGACCCGCGTCGTCACCCGGCTGGAGAAGCAGGGCTGGGTCGAGCGCACCAAGTGCGCCCAGGACGGGCGTGGATGGAACGCCGCTCTGACCGACACCGGCCTCGCCCGCCTCGAACAGGCCTGGCCGGCGTTTCTGGTCAGCGTGCGACGACACCTCGTCGACCACTTCAGCGGCCAGGACCTCACCCACCTCACCGCCACACTCCAACGCGTCGCGACCACCGAGACCGGCCGAGCTGATGTCGCACCCTGACCAGCAACATGATCGGCCGGACAAGTCCTGGACGCGGCCAACATCCCGCCCTTGAGATTCAAGAACAGCGCCGTCTGGGCGTGGCAGTCGGACAACGTGCGGTCACCGAGACATACCAGCGCATCCTGCAGGTGGGGGCCGATCGGGCCCGGCTCGTACAGGGGCCGGTGGCCTGCCAGGAGATGGCCGCACAGTTCGGCATGAACGTGGTGCCGGCGCGGGCGGAGGCGCTGCGGTCGAAGGCGGAGCGCCTGGTGGCGCGGGGCTGGCTGGCCGAGCCGGCTGCGGGCCGGTTCACGCCCGCGCTGGGCGTGAACCCGCCAGGCGGCGGCTCATGACCATGGTCATCGACCAGTAGACCATCGCCTCGGCGCTGGTGGTGCGGCGCTCGACGTCGCGGACCAGGCGGCGAGTGCGCATCAGATGGGCAAAGGGACGCTCGACGATCCACCGCTTGGGCAGCACCACGAAGCCACGCATGTCGTCGCTGCGTTTGACGATTCCCAGCACCAGGCCGAGGGCGGCCAGGCAGTGCTCGACGAGACTGCCGGTGTAGCCGCCATCGGCCCAGACCAAAGCGAGGCGGTGGTGCGCCTCGCGCACCCGCGCGAGCAGGACCTTCGCGGCGGTACGGCCGCCGACATCGGCGCTGGTGACCATCACGCCCAACAGCAGGCCGAGGGTGTCGAAGTCGGCCGCCAACCGCATCATCGGCCACCTCGGACCGTCGCTTGCGCTTCAGCCCCGTCAGCGGTTCCGTAAGGACGCCATGCTGATCGTCGACGGCACCCTAGGGCCCACGCGGGATCATACGGTTGCCGAACAGTCGAAGACATCTCATGTCGTGGGTGGGTCAAGCTGTGGGCTTCACCACGGGGTCGAAGGCGGTAGCGTCCTCGGCATGCTGGACGGTCATGATATCTCGGTGGCGCTGCGAGGCGGGGTACGCACTCGCGCGCACGCCCGGGACTTCGCGCGCTGGTTCGCCGACACATGGATGGGCCCCCGCTGGAGTCAGCTGACGGCTGCAGCGACGACAAGTTGGCGGCCATCGAAGCCGAGCTGGGCTTCGAACTCCCGGCTGCCCTACGCGAGGGGTACGCGCTGTTCGGGCGCCGACAAGACCTGACTCAGCAGCAGGACCCCCTGATCCCGGCGACAGGGCTCTACGTCGGCGCCGCTTTGGGCGGCGTTCTGGTCTTCCGCCATGAGAATCAGGACTGCGCCTTCTGAGCGATCCTCCTGGCCGAGATCGAAAAGGATGATCCACCGGTGGACCTCCCGGGGCCCTGGGTCCGCTGACGCCGGCCCGCCCGCCGGCTGCCGTCGGCCGGGCCACGGTCATCGCGGACGGCGGCAATCGGGGCACTGGCCTGCTCATCCCGCACCGCCGTGAACGCGGCCAGACCGAACTGCCGGCCTGGAAAGAGGAGCACAACACCTCCCACCGCAAGGTCCGGGCCCGCGTCAAGCACACCTTCGCGCGGATGAAGGCATGGAAGATCCTTCGTGACTGCCGCCTGAAAGGCGACGGCGTTCACACCGCGATGCTCGGCATCGCCCGGCCGCACAACCTCGCCCTCACGGGGTAACTCCCGCCGCATACGAGACCAGAGAGGCCCAGGGGAGGCGGCTCCCCGCCTCCCCGGCCCGGAGATTGCTCAGTCGATACAGAATTCGTTGCCCTCGATGTCCAGCATTGGGATGCACGACTCGTTTTCCTCATCGGCATACAGCGTTTGCACGTGGGTGGCGCCGAGCGCAACCAGTCGTGCGCACTCAGCTTCGAGCGTGGCGAGGCGCTCGTCCCCCACGAGCCCGGTGCCGACCCGGACGTCGAGATGCACCCGATTCTTGACGATCTTGCCTTCGGGGACGCGCTGGAAGTACAGGCGCGGGCCCACGCCCGAGGGATCACTGCAGGCGAACCATGCACCCTGCTTCACAGGAGGCAGGGTGCGGTTGAAATCGTCCCAGGTGGCGAACCCCTCCGGTGGCGACGGTATGACATACCCCAACACCTCGCACCAGAAACGAGCGAGGCGCTCAGGCTCTGCGCAGTCAAAGGTGACTTGGAACCTCTTGATCACTGACATCGGCGCACCATAGCAGGCACACTCTGCCGCTCATTTCCCCAGACAGATCCACGGCCGAGGCGTCGGCCGGGTCGAGATGGCCCTCAATGAGTGGTGTGCATCGTGAAGTTGCTGGTCACGGGTCTGGTGTGAGGGTCAGGAGAGCTACTCGTGCTGGTCGTCGGCCGGTGTCCACGGCGAAGATCGTCTGACATGTCGTTCGGGGCCGTTCTCGGGTTCTGCTGCGCTTGCTGCGGTACCGCTCCTACGATCCGTCACCGGGCCGGTACGCCGGGAGAGCGTGGGAGGGTGTGGGGATGCGGGAGCTGGAGCAGATCACGGCTCGTCGGAGTGAACTGGACACGTTCGCTGCGGAGTTGGCCAAGCAACTGCAGGAGGTCCAGGCCGAGAGGGAGGAGCTTGTGATCGCCGAGCGGGTCCTGAACCGGCTGGCCGAGCAGGACCAGGCCGCCAAGGAGGCCACCGCGACCGTCGCCACCGCCCGCCCAGGTGGCAGGGCGGGCGGTTCTGCTGATCCCGCACCGCGGCGAGACTCCCGACGAGTCCGCCCTGCCCGCCGACTACCGCGAGATCCTGGCAATCGTGCGGGCCGCCGAGGGCCCGGTCCAGGTCAGGGCGGTGGGCGAGGAGCTGGGCCTTCAGGTGACGGTGCGCGGCAAGCTGGAACCGTTGCGCGCGAAGATGACCAAGCTCGCCGACCGCGGCTGGCTGCACAAACGCCCCGACGGGAAGTTCACCGCACGCTCGTAGCCGCGCCGCCGACGGGTGCCTGATGACCGTAACCTGCGGGCCCCCGGCGGCAGTTGAGTTTGGTGTGAAGAAAAACAACGGTCTCACCGGGGGCCCTGACGGCCTTGTCTACACCGCCCGCCTGCCGCTGTCGAGTGCGACCCTGAACTGGCTCGCCGACCTGATACGCGGCCGCTTGAAGAAGATCGGCTCGCGGTGGCGGGCCCTGCCCCCGGGGAAGAACGCCGCCATCGTGCTCGCGGTGCTGCGCTGTGATCAGCGGCCGGCCGACCTGGCCGGCGGCAACGGGATACACCGCACCACCGTGACCGGTGGGTCAGGGAAGTCGTCGGCCTACTGGCCGCTCGCGCCCCGCGCCTGGACCGCGCCCTGAAGAAGATCACCCGCACGGGTGGCGGGGTGGTCCTCCTGGACGGCTCGCTGATCCGCACCCGGCGGCGCACCGGGACACAGAACCGGAAGAACTACTCCGGCAAGCACAAACACCATGGCCTGAAGCAGCGCGCCACCCGGGGAACCCTTCGGCTTGCCTGGCCTCCGGCCCGACGGCGAGCACGATCCGCCCGTCGGCCGCCTTCGGCAGCGGCAGGCCCGCCAGCGCGCGGCGCAACCGTGTCGGCTCCGGCCAGCCACGGTCCAGCGCCGCGTACAGCGCACCGTGCCCGCGCCGGTGCTCGACCGCCAAGGAGAGCTCGACCAGGGTTTTCACCGGCCCGTCCGCGCACAGCACCGCGTCGGTGAGCTCGAAGAGCGCGTCTGCGCGGCTGTACAGGCAGTCGTAGAACTCGACACGAAAGTGGGACAGGACGCCCAGTGCGGCGTCGGCGGGACCTGCAGGAGCGAGACTCTTCACCAGCGGCCGTTCCTTCACGCGACGTTGCTCGACACCTCGAAGCGTGAAGAACGGCCGTCCTGCTGTCCCTCGAAGAACACGAGATCAGTGGGTCGAGTGAACCGGCGCGGGTCGGGTGGCCCGGTCGGGTGGCCGGAGGGGATCGCACCCTCCGGCTCCCACAGAACGGAGCGTGACAGTCTCCCGTCACTCCGCTCTTGTCATCCTGGTCCCCAGGCCGAGGTGGGGGTCCACCTCCAGTGCGCGAACAGCCGGGGGTGGCGCTGAGCCGCCCCTTGCAGGGCCTTGATGGCCTTCATCTGTGCACCCAACCGTTCGTACTTCGCTTGGAGCCATCGCACCAAGTAGGCGTTGATGCGCGTCAGAAGCGGACGCATGGCCGATCGGTAGTACCGGCCGTAGTACTGCATCCAGCCCGCCACGATCGGATTAATCCGCCGCGCGAGCTCCGTGAGCGTGAGGTTCGTCCAGCGATGGAGCCGCCAGGAGCGGATCTCCTTGCTGATCTTCTTCTGGGCGTCCTTGCTGATCGCGGGAAGGAAGGGCCAGAACGGCCGCCCCTGCCCGTCCCGCGCCGGGCGCTGGCGGAACGTGAACCCCAGGAACGTGAACGACGTGTGCTCGTAGGAACCTCGCCGCTTGTCGTCCCGGCAGTACACGATCCTGGTCTTGTCGGGATGCAGCCGCAGCCCGACCTCACCCATCCTGTCTCCGAGCGCCTCCAGCACCTGCCGGGCCTGGCGCTCGGTGACGCAGTGGATCACTGCGTCATCCGCATAACGCTCGAACTGGACAGCCGGGAACTCCCGTTCCAACCACAGATCGAACGCATAATGCATGAACAGGTTCGCCAGCACCGGCGAAACCGAAGATCCCTGAGGGGTTCCCCGGTCCCGCTCAACCAAGGTGCCGTCCGGCATGCTCAGCGGAGCGCGAAGCCACCGCTTGACATAGAGCAAGACCCAGGCGGCATCGGTGTGCGCCTCCACAGCCCTGACCACGAGGTCCCACCGGACGGTGTCGAAGAACTTCTGGATGTCGAGCTCGATCACCCAGTCCTTTCTCCAG
Organism: Streptomyces sp. NPDC048411; assembly: GCF_040704695.1. Taxonomy (NCBI): domain Bacteria; kingdom Bacillati; phylum Actinomycetota; class Actinomycetes; order Kitasatosporales; family Streptomycetaceae; genus Streptomyces; species Streptomyces sp. NPDC048411. The sequence continues at coordinate 2,938 of NZ_JBEZKL010000125.1, read as the reverse complement.
CATCGCTCCCGGCAGCGTTCCACCGCGTCCAGAGCCGACCGTCCGGGCCGATACCCGTACGAGTCCGGGTGGAACACACGTTCCGCCCGTCTCACCAGGTGTTTGGCCACCACGGTCTGGGCAACACGGTCCGCGACACACGGGATGCCCAGCATCCTCGTGCCACCGCCGTGCTGCTTGGCGATCTCCACCGCACGCACCGGCGGCGGGAAGTAGGTCCCCGAGGACATCCGGTTCCAGATCTTGTAGAGGTTGCCCTTCAGATCCTTCTCGAAGTCCTCGATCGACTGTCCGTCCACACCCGGCGCGCCCTTGTTCGCCCGCACCTCATCCCACGCCTCCATCACCTCCCACTTGAAAATCTCAAACGGCTTGGCCTGCGACTTCAGCCGGTCCATCACGTTCCTCCCGGAGCACTTCCGGTTGACTCGACATCACAGCCACGGACGACCCGGCCCCTTCGCTCCACTCCCATTACAGGAGCTTCAGCACTACTACGAACCGGTCCGCCAGCGCGCCTCGCATCGGTACTCGATCCCTTGTGGTGTCCGCCACTTGGGACACTCCCTCTCGCTCACCCTTCAAGGGCGGGCAGTATCGGGGCTCGCCTTCTCCTGTTCCATACGAGAGCGGCAGACCGGGCTCACGTCGTCTACACGCCGGACACCGCCTGGCCAGTAAGCGGATGGCCGCCAGGATCATCCCGGAGTTAGCTAAAGACCCCGGTTTCGATGCCATCTGTCTGCTTTACGACGCTTCAGCAACGATTCGCTTACGCTCGTCTTCCCGATCCCCACCTGACGCCTCTTACGACGCCTTTTTCCTCATCGCTCACCACGACAGTCTTCGGCTAACGCGGCATGAGGCGGTTTGAAGTCTCCTTCCGCAAGGCGACTTCGAAGGGCCTTCCCTCATCTCTCGTACAGCATCGATTCCAGAAGCTGTCCTACGACCAACTCCCTTTCTCGTTCAGGACACAATCAGCCAACGCAGCTTGAGGCGGTTTGACGCCTCCCCCCGAGGGCGACGCCGAAGGGCCACAAAACCTTCACCATCTGCACAGCACCGCAGCAAGTGGGTCTGCCTACATAAACCTCACTCTCTGCGCTCGTGGCGCACTTAAACGCCAAGCTCAGCCGCGCGAACCAGGAAGTCCGCCCGCTCCTGGAAGCGCACGGCCACCACATCACCGCCTCCACCGCACGCTTCCGCACACCAGCCGACATCGCGACGTTCCTCGCTCCCAACCCCACCCAAAGCAAGATCAAGAAGGCGTGTTGATGATCTGCACGCCCTTACGCCGAGGTGTAGAAAAGTGTGCAGATCTTGCAGCCCGGAAAGTCCCTGAAGATCCACGTCGGAACACTACTCGCGTGTGCTCCCCACGTCCGCGGGCCGACCACCTACCTCCCACTGCTGGTCTGTGCCGTTTCTCGAGCCCGACGGGACACAGGGGAGGGATAACCCGGCGGTTCGACTCGGCAGCAGTTGACGGCTGACGGCACGGCACCGCAGCGTCCTGCGACCCTGCTGGTCGCGCCGGCACGCCGTACGTCAGCGCCGTGCGTCCTCCGAGGCGTCCAGGAGCGGCAGGCCGGCCGCGTACCGGCGGAGGTATCCGGCGGTGGGAGTGTCCGCGCCGGCGACGGTGTCGGGGGTGCCCTGCGCGACCACCGCGCCTCCGTTGGGACCGGCTCCCGGTCCGAGGTCGATCACCCAGTCCGCGGACGCGGCGACGGGGATGTCGTGTTCGGCCACGACGACGGTGTTGCCGGAGTCGAGCAGCACGTCGAGCGCGTCAACAACTCGCTGGATGTCGGACGGGTGCAGGCCCGAGACGGGTTCGTCGAGGACGACGAGGCCGGCCTTGCGGCTCGCCGCGCCGCGCTGGATCGCGGACGCGAGTTTGAGGCGCTGGGCCTCACCGCCGGATAGCTCGGTGGCGCTCTGGCCGAGTCGGAGGTAGCCGAGCCCGACCCGGTCGAGCGCAGCGAGGGTCTCCGCGAGCTGCCGGGGTTCGGTGAAGACCTCCCCGGCCTCGGCGACGGTCAGGTCCAGCACCTGATCGACGGTCAGCCCCAGGTAGGTGACCTCCAGGGCCTCGGGCCCGTAGCGCCGGCCGTCGCACGTGTCGCACACCACCCACATGTCGGGGAGGAAGTGCATGTCGACGAGCCTGCGCCCGTAGCCGGTGCAGGTCTCGCAGCGGCCGCCGGTGGCGTTGAAGCTGAACCAGGAGGCGTCGACGCCGCGCGCGCGTGCCGTGTCGGTGGCGGCGAACAGTTTGCGGACGATGTCGAACGCCTTGCTGTACGTGGCCGGGTTGGACCGCGGCGTGCGCCCGAGGGGTTCCTGGTCGACCACGGCGACCCAGCCGAATCCGTCGAGTCCGGTCACCGCGCGCACGGTGTCGGCGGCCGTGCCTTTGAGGGCGGCCGCCGCGCCCACGGCGAGTGCGCCCAGGACGCTGCTCTTGCCGCTGCCGCTGACCCCGGTCAGGCAGGTGAGCCGCCCGGCAGGGAGGCGCAGCAGCTCTGCGGCCGCGTTGTGGGCGCGTAGGCCGTGCAGTTCCACCCAGTCGGCGTCATCGTGGACCGGGCGGGGGGTACGGCGCAGCCGCGGCCCGTTGCCGGCCAGGTAGCGGCCAGTGGCCGAGGCGGGGTCGGCGGCGGCCAGGGCGGGTGAACCAGAGACCAGGACCTCGCCGCCGAGGCAGCCCGCGCCGGGTCCCATATCGACGATCCAGTCGGCACGGACGATCAGTTCGGGGTCGTGTTCGACGAGGAGGACGGTGTTGCCGGCTTCGCGCAACTCCAGGGCGATGTCGAGGAGGTGCTTCTTGTCCGCCGGGTGCAGCCCGGCGCCGGGTTCGTCCAGGACGAAGCGGCCTGCGAGGCCATCGCCGGACAGCGGCCGGACGTCGCCTTCATCACCTCGC
>NZ_JBEZKL010000124.1:0-21509 GCF_040704695.1 Streptomyces sp. NPDC048411 | reverse complement strand
CACTTCAGACCGCGTCACACCAGCCTTCTACCAGCACGGAAGGTGACACGGGGCAGAAAACCGAAAATCTAGATCTCAACCCGGAACAGGCCCTAGCACCGTTCACTGGGCTGAGCCCACGTCAGTTCGCCAAGCTGATCACCGCGCTGCGGAGCGAGCGCGCGGACCCGATACGCAAGGGCCTTCGGCGCCCATTGTTCGACGCCACGGATCCGCCTCCGGGAAGACTCCCTCAAGGCCACACCTTTGCAATATCATCACATTCAATCCACTGATCTCAGGGCCGTACCTCCCCCACGCAGGTCTCAGCTCTGTGCGCGCGAGGAAGCCTTCATGACGCCCTATCAGCCTTCCAGCGACTGGCAGTACGAGATCCCGACGACTGGCAGCAAGCGGCTTCCGCCCGCCGCCCGTTATGTCGAGTCGCTGACGCACCAGGGTTACGGCTTCGAGGCGGCCATAGCCGACCTGGTCGACAACTCCATCGACGCGGGCGCCCGAAACGTCGTCATCAGCTTTCTCCGGGACGAGGACCGCCTCGTCAGCCTGCTCGTCATCGACGACGGATGCGGCATGAACGACGAGGCGCTGGACACCGCGATGACGGTCGGCGGCCGCGAGGGGTACGCCAAGAGCGCACTCGGCCACTTCGGGGCGGGTCTCAAGGCCGCATCGCTCTCGCACGCCGATTCGCTCACCGTCATCAGCCGGACCAAGCGCAGCCCGTCCACCGGCCGCCGCTGGCTGACAGCCCGCGCCCAGGCCGACTTCACGTGCGACGTCGTCGATCCCCGCTACTGCCAGGACCTCGTCGACCGCTACGACGGAATCGTCGAGTGGCACGGCACGATCGTCCGCTGGGACCACGTCCGGGCCTTCGACACGGTGACGACCGGTCAGGCCGACCGGTTCCTCAATGACGCGATCGAGAAGCTGGAGACCCACCTCGGCCTCTATCTGCACCGCTTCCTGGCCCGCGAGGGCTTCAACGTCGACATCGTCGTCGAGGACGTGCGGACCAAGGAGGAGCTCGACCACCGCGGCGTGGAGCCGCTCGACCCGTTCGGCTACCGGGTGCCGGGCCGGGCCGGCTACCCCCGTACGTACACCGCACCGATCGAGGGCGTCGGCGAACTCGCGCTGACCGCGCACGTCTGGCCGCCGAAGTCGCCGCTGGTCAGCTTCCGCGGCATCGGTCCGCTCGCCGAACGCCAGGGCTTCTACATCTACCGCAACGACCGGCTCGTCCAGGCGGGCGGCTGGAACAGCACCCGCAGCGCCGAGGGCCACCTCGCCCTGGCCCGGATCGCCGTGGACCTGCCGACCGAACCGAACGACGTCTTCAGCCTCACGGTGAAGAAGGACGGCGTGACGGTCACGCCCGCCTTCGCCCGCGGTCTCGAACAGGCCACCGACGACAAGGGCTACACGTTCGCCGCGTACCTCCAGGAAGCCGAGACGACGTACCGGGAGGCTGCCCGCCGCTCCACCGAACCGACCCGCAAGGCCGTCATCCCGGCCGGCAAGGGCCTCGACCCGAAACTGAAGCGGGCCCTGCGGGACGAACTGCCGGAACTGGACGGCGAGGACCCGATCACCTTCCGCTGGGACACGCTGCCGTCGGAGGTCTTCTTCGAACTCGACCGGGAGGAGCGGGAGGTCAGGCTCAACAAGGAGTACCGGCTGGCCTTCAACGGAGGCCGCCGCGGCGGTCTGAACGACGCTCCGGTCGTCAAGAGCATGCTCTACCTCATGGTCAACGAGATCTTCCAGAAGGAACGGGTGCGGGCCGTCCACACCGACAACGTGGCGCTGTGGAACAGCGTCCTGGTGACGGCGGCGCGCTGCGAACTCGCGCGCTGAACCACCGAAACCCCCTCCCCCACCCCGCCCCCCGTACGAGGAAGCCGCTCCCGCCATGACCGACCATCTGTTCAACCTGCACGGCGACGTCCTGGCCGCGATGCGGCGCGGTCCCCGGCCGTTCGCCAAGTTCGTCTTCACGCTCTCCGACGCGGAGGAGCCAGCCGACACCGCCCTCGGCCACTTCCGGGACCGGATCGTCGCCGCCGGCCCCGGCGACGAACTCACTGCGCTCTGGCACCGCACCCTGACCGCCTGGGACCTAGTGGAACAGGCCGACTGGTCCACCACCCCGCCCCGCACGGACGCCCGCCGCACTGACACGTACAACCGCCTCGGCTTCGGCGCCGACCTGCGCAAGGCGCTCGACGAGGCGGTCCCGGTGTTCAAGGAGCCAGGCCCCACCGTCATCAGCAAGGAGTTCACGTCGTGGTACTCGCGTGACATCGCGGCCGCCCGCTCCTTCTACTGGAACTCCTACGAGCAACTCCTGCGTCGCAAGCCGAGCTGGTCGGACGCCGCGGTCTCCAGCCTCGACGAGGCTAGCCACGCCGTGGTGGAACGTCTCTCCGACCCCACCCGCACCGAGGCGTACGGCGCCCGGGGCCTGGTCGTGGGCTACGTCCAGTCCGGCAAGACCGCCAACTTCACCGCAGTCACAGCCAAGGCCATCGACGCGGGCTACCGCCTGGTCATCGTCCTCGGCGGCACGCTGAACCTCCTCCGCGGCCAGACCCAACGCCGCCTCGACATGGAGCTGATCGGCCGGGAGAACATCATGCGCGGCGCCGACCCGTCCGACCCTGACGCCCTGATCGGCATCGACTACCAGCACGACGAGGACTGGCCTGAGAAGTTCGTCAGCCACGGCGGACGCCCCTCCGCCCTGGGCGCCTTCGACATCGAGCGCCTCACCACCCGCGACGACGACTACAAGAGCCTGCTGAACGGCATCCGCGCCCTCGAATTCGAGAAGCAGGCCCGAACCCAGCCGCTGTACGCCCCGGCCAACCTGCACCACACGGCCGCGCGCGTGATGGTCGTCAAGAAAAACAAGTCCGTGCTGGCCAAGCTCATCAAGGACCTGAAGAAGATCGGCCCGATCCTCTCCGAGATCCCCGCGCTGATCATCGACGACGAGTCCGACCAGGCGTCGGTCAACACCACGGACCCGAAGAAGTGGGAGGACGGCAAGGTCGCCCGTACGGCCATCAACGGCCAGATCTCCCAACTGCTCGGCCTCCTCCCGCGAGCCCAGTACGTCGGCTACACGGCGACCCCGTTCGCCAATGTCTTCGTTGACCCGGGAGACGGGGAGGACATCTTCCCGCGCGACTTCCTGATCTCGCTGCCGCGCCCGACCGAGTACATGGGCGTCCAGGACTTCCACGACCTGGAGACGGAGGGCACGGCCGAGGAGACACACGTACGCGGCATCTACGACGACACCGGCGACCGCCTCCAGGAAGCCATGGACGCGTTCGTCCTCACGGGCGCGCTGAAGCTGTACCGCGAGGACCACGGCGTCCCCGACGGGCCGTTCCGCCACCACACGATGCTGGTCCACGAGTCCGTACGGATGGCCGAGCACGCCGCCCTCGCGCTGCGCATCAACTCCATGTGGCACCAGGCGGCATACACCGGCCAAGAAGGCCACGCACGCCTCGCGGCCCTTCTGGCCGAAGACTTCCAGCGCTTCGTCGACGACGAACTGCCCACGCCCGCCTCGTACGAGGAGCTGAAGCGGTACGTCTTCGAAGCACGCCGGCTCATCAACTCCGGCGGCGGTCCAGTGATCGTCGTCAACGGCGACACCGAGCGCGACTACGCCCAGCCCGACCTCGACTTCGCCCGCACGCCCCGCGTGTGGAAGATCCTGGTGGGCGGAACCAAACTCTCCCGCGGCTTCACGGTCGAGGGCCTGACGGTAACGTACTACCGCCGCACCACCCAGCAGGCCGACACCCTGATGCAGATGGGCCGCTGGTTCGGCTTCCGCCCCGGCTACCGCGACCTGGTCCGCCTCTACATCGGCCGCGAGGAGCCCCTGGGCAAGTCGAAGACGGTCGACCTGTACGAGGCCTTCGAGGCCATCTGCCGCGATGAGGAAACCTTCCGATCCCAGCTGTCGCACTATGCGGAACTGGTCGACGGCAAACCACAGGTGACCCCTGCTCAGATCCCGCCGCTGGTGTCCCAGCACCTGCCCTGGATCAAGCCGTCCGCCCGCAACAAGATGTTCAACGCGGAGCTGGTGGAGATCCGGTCACCGGGGCAGCCGATCGAACCCGCCTCATACCCCATGGACGCTGCGGCAATCGGCCGCAACACCGAACGCTGGCGGCCGCTTCTCAATTCCTTCGGTAAGGTCCCCATCACCCTCACCAACCCGCCGGACAGCACGAGTTCGCTCGCTCGAAGCTTCTCCGCGCTCACCGCCAGCGTGCCTCACTCGAAGCTCATGGGAGTGCTGACCGGGCTTGAATGGGAGCGGCCAGACCTCTTCCGGCCACACTTGACATACCTCTCGCAGCTCGATGGCAGGCTAGCCAAGGTGGACAACTGGCTGGTCATCGCTCCGCAGCTGTCGCGCGCAGCCCGGATTGAGGCAACCATCCTTGGCTCCTCGCCCTTCTCGCTCGTCCGCCGTAGTCGGCAAGCTGGGAAAACGGCGTTCGGCCGCATCGCGAGCGTCGAGCACCGGGCCGCAGCACTGCGCCTGGTAGACGGAACCGGCATTCCGGGACTTTCTGTCGGCTCAAATACCGGGGTTGCACTGCTCTACCCGGTCGTGGAAGGCCAGAGTGACGCGGAGACGCGCGCCGCCGCGCCCCACGGTGCGGCAGATCCGTCGAGGGTCATCATGGCCTTCACTCTCATTCCGCCAGCATCCGCGATCGGTTCGTCGAAGCGCCTTCTCCGGTTCCAGGCCAAGGACTCCCGGCACGCCAACGACATCTTTGTGACGGCAACTTCTTCCTGACGGGAACCCGGGCTGGGCTCTGGGAGTCAGGACAGGTGAATCACAATCCCACTGCTTCACGCGAAAGAGTGCCAGAGTGACTCTGTTTGAACCTCCGGGGCCTGTGTCCGGCGTCTGCGATGATCCAGAACTGATGCTGGTTCACCAGTACCTGATGAAGCGTGATCCCGACGGGGCCCGTTTCGCTCGCGTGCTGCGTGACACCATCGACCAGCTGCTCAACGGTGAAGCCACAGGCCGGTACGACTGGGCCACCCTCTTCAAGACCGAGAAGACTCACGCCGGAACACTGGTTGAGATCAACCTGCAGCGCGAGTTTGAGTTCGGCGACGGGGTCGACATGGATTACCGCATAGAGGGCGTCGACGTTGACTGCAAGTATTCGCAGAAGTTCGGCTCGTGGATGATTCCACCTGAGGCAGAAGGCCACCTGTGCCTGCTCGTCTGGGCAGATGACTACCAGAGCCGCTGGAGCGCCGGCCTCCTTCGCATCGAGCGGCGATGGCTCAACGGCGGAACCAACCGGGACATGAAGTTCACCGTCAAGGCAGAGCACCGGAACAAGATCACCTGGCTCTGGAAGGACGCGATACTCCCGGAGAACGTCCTGCTTCACCTTGACCCGGCAACTCGGGAGCGCATCCTGATTCCAGGCAAGAAGAAGGGACAGGCCCGTGTCCGCGAGCTGTTCCGTTCCATCCACGGCAAACGGATTGGCCGCGGCGTGGTGCGCACTGCCGCTCAGCAGCTCGACTACATGGCACGCGTACGTGAGGGGAGCAAGGGGCGCGCACGCCCGGCACTTCGCCCTGAGGGCATCATCATCCTGGGCGACTACCAACCCCACCAAGCGGTGGCCAGGGCTCTCGGTGGCCCAGTGCCGGAGGAAGGGGAATTCGTCGCGCACCGCGTCGTTCGCGCCCGGCCTGAACACACTGGTCGCCCGCAGGCCGAGATCGACGGGGAGTTCTGGGTCGTGGCCCAGCCTGGTGACCCTGTGGATACGGCGCCGCAACTGCCAGAGGCCCAGGAGAGCAGGGCTAAGACGTACAACGTCTAAGTCAGCCCGGTAGCACCGCTGCGCTTGAAGACGAGATCATCGCCTTCAGCGCCCGTACGAGGACGAGGAGTTGAGTAGTGGTCGGCCTCGAGGGCGAGTTCCCGTTGATCAGACAGTACCGGGACTGGATCCAGAAGGGCCCGTCTGAGAATGATCCAGACCGGGCTCATTTCTTCACGGACGGAATCGTCGTCCTGGACACGAACGTCCTGCTCAGCCTGTACGAGTACACCCCCGCCGCACGCCAGCAAGTGCTGGAAGCCCTTCGGAACGTGCAGTCGCGGCTGTGGCTCCCGCACCAGGTCGGGCTGGAGTTCGTCCAGAACCGCCATCGCATCATCATCGGCAGGAAAAAGGCCCTGGAAGAAGCTCGTCGGATCCTTAAGAACAAACTCGGAGACGCTAAGACGGCGATCAAGGAAGCGCGGGCACACACCCAGAAAATGTTGATCAAGTACGCGCAGGACACTGAGGCGAGCAGCGAACTTGACGTGCAGATCTCGAATAAAGCCATTGAAGAGCTGCTCAGCGGCTGGAGCCAGACACTCGAAAGCCAGGTGACCAGGCTTTCGGAGTACGACATTTCCATCTCGCCTGGGAGCGAGGGTGACACCGTGCTGTCTCAGGTTGCTGCCTTGTTCGGCAACCAGATCGCGGAGCCGCCGACCCCGGAAGTGACTCGGCAGCGTGTCGAGGAGGCCTCGTCGTACAGGTTCCCCAACCTCATCCCTCCCGGCTTCAAAGATGCGGGGAAAGAGACGGCCCTTTCGTCGTCCGGTGACTTCCTGCTCTGGGAAGAGACCATCGCCCATATGGCAGGCTCGGCAGATCACTCGCATCTGCTCTTCGTCTCTAACGACACGAAGGAAGACTGGTATCAGCCACCGGGCGAAGGCCGTAATACCTCGCGCCCCTGGCCTTCTCTGGCCAACGAGTTGAGGCTGCGTGCGGGAGCTGCGCTGCGCATGGAGACCCCGGGAGACTTCTACCGCGGTGTTAACCGCTTCCTTCATGCGGAAATCGCAGAGGCGACCTACGCAGAGATCGACCGCGCCGCTGTGAACCCCGTCGAGGAAGTGATCACAGAACGGGACGCCGCCAGTACGCAACCCCCATCTGATCTTGTTGCAGCGGCCTTCAACGCGGCCGGCCTGGAAGAGTCCCTGCTGGACGGCATCAGCAATCCGGCTTACCGCCTGCCGTTCCTCTGGTGGCTGATCGGTGCTACCGCGCAGTTGGAGCGGCGTCACCGCTTCGATGACGAACCGGAGGTCTTGGTCGTACCGGCGACTCGCTCGACGGCGCAGCCTGATCCGGGCTGGGTTCCAGGACTCCGTCTCCACCTCGGTGAATGGCCCTACCGGAGCTCATCGTGGATCGCTCCATGGTTCGCCCAGACGGTTAACGATTCTTCTCGTCGCGACAGAAAAATCTTGCAGGGGCTCGCTGCCCAGCAATTGGCCTTCGAGATGACGGATCAGGAAGCCCCTTCATGACGCCCTCATCGGAAATCGGAAGTGACTCTATGAACAGCCAGCATCCTCCAGAGGAAGAGTGGCAGCGGCTGAGACCGGACGCTGAGCACGCCCTGAGGAACCTACTTTCGGAGATCGTGGATCATAAAGACCCCCAGTCGCTGTTCGAGGCATATACGTACGCCAAGGACATCGCCGCGCGTGCCGTACAGTCTCGAATGCTCAGGCATCTCCCTGCCGAGAACCAGCAGTTCAGAGCACTGCACGCGAAGATCCGGCAGGAAATGCGCTCCCGCTACCAGGACACAGTCCCCGCACGTCTCCTCAGCACTCCGTATACCGGAAGGACTCACGAAGGTCTCTTCTCTCTACTTCAGGAGAATCTCACGCAAGCGGTCCCCGCTGCGATGCTGCGTATCGTAACCGGGGACCATGTGCATACGGAGCGGAGGGCACGCGAACTCCGGGAGCTCGGATTTGACCTGGACTGGTATGAGACTGAGGAGATCAGCGTTTACGAGCTCCGCTCACTCGTGCTGGATTTCGACATGATTCCAGCTATCGTGAGAAATAACGTGCGACGAGTAAAGTCGCTCACTAAGGACGAGAAACAACGCATTCTCAAGAACGCGGGCATCCCTGAAAATGGTTAGCGACAGCAGCTGGGAACCCCCGGAGAACTCCTGGGCCTCATCGGCCGCGCGGCGCCGCAACATGCAGGCGATCCGAAGTAGGGACACCAAGCCAGAGCTGCTGGTCCGGAGACTTCTGCACGCCCAGGGTTTGCGGTACCGGGTAGCGGCAAAGCCGCTGCCCGGACTTCGCCGGACGGCAGACATTGTCTTCCGTCCGGCGAAGTTGGCTGTCTTCATCGACGGCTGCTACTGGCACGGCTGCCCTGAGCATTACGTGCCCCCGAAGACGAACTCTGGTTACTGGTCAGACAAAGTCGCCCGCAACATGGTGCGCGACCGGGACACTGACCAGCGCCTCATCGAGGCAGGCTGGACAGTGCTCCGCTTCTGGGAGCACGAATCACCTGACGCCTGCGCCCTCAAGATCGCCGCGACGGTCACCGAGCTCCGCCCGAGCAGGAGCTGACGGGCCCGGGACTGTGAGGGACGCATCACCCCGGCCACCCGCAACTGCGTTGGTTCCCGCCTCAAGCGCAGCAATGATCCGCTCGCCTACAGCCTGAGCGACGGGAGGTGGAAAAGCGTTACCCACCTGCCGGTAGGCCGCGGTCTTCTTCCCGACGAACTTCCACGTCTCCGGGAAGCCCTGAATGATCGCCGCCTGCCTCACCGTGAGCTTGGGGCCCGCCGACGCGAAGAGGTCACGCTCTTTGTCCTTCATCTCTTCCGGGTCGTTCGCTACACCCAGTCCGCAGACCCCTAGATCACGCCAGGCCTTCTTGGCCCGCGTCGGCCCGAGGTCGGCACCGCCATGCTTCTTTGAGCCGCCGACTACTGTCGGAGCCACATCCTTGGATGCATCGGCATACCAACGCTTGAAAGCGGCGTCCGCCCGAGGGTCGTTAACCGCGTCGAATCGAGCCTGCATCGATACTTCAAGGGCCTCAGCAACTGTTTTGACGGGGCCCTCCTCTGGATCCAGCCATGTGAAGTGCTTGGCAAATTTCTCCGTCATCGCCACCAGAATGGCGCGGGGGCGCAGCTGAGGAACGCCATAGTTCTTCGCCTCAAGGACCTTCCAGAAGCACTTGCGGTAGCCCATTTTCTCAAGGTCCCTCAAGATCTGTTCGCGATAGATCTCGAATTTCTGGTCAAGCAGGCCGCGCACATTTTCGATCATCACCGCATTGGGCCGCAGCGCGTCGATCATCTTCAGCATGGTGGGGAACAAGTCTCGTTCGTCGTCCTGCCCGAGCTGCTTCCCAGCGTGGGAGAACGGCGGACAGGGGACACCGCCAGCCAGGAGATCAAGCTTGCCGGCCACCTCTTCGTCACCTGACAGACCGAGATGCGCTCTCAGCGTGGCCTTCAGTTCATCGAGGTCAAGCTTGGTGAGGTCGGCCTCGACAACCTCACAGCCGCCCCACTCCGTGTTGCCCTCGACATTTGCCCTCAGAGTGGCGCAGGCGTTGGCGTCCACCTCGATCAGCACCAGGTGCCTGAACAAAGCGTCGTGCAGCCCCACGGCCTGGCCGCCGGCCCCTGCACAGATCTCCACCGAAGTGAACTTCCGTTCAGTGCTGGTCATGCACCCTCCTTACAAACTCGCACGGCGGACACTCTTTGCAATCCGCCCTCACAGAGGGTGACAGACCCCACTGACAACGCTTCGCCCAATTGTGCGGCACGGCGCCTGATGCCCAGAACGCCACTCGTGACACCGCGAACGCCCATACGATATTGCGTATGCGTAGCCCTGCTTGGACCTGGGATGAGTTGCTGCTGATCTGCTCGCGTGTCGTCGGCAACGACTGGCGGCAGCTGCGGGCGTACCAGCAGGTCACAGGGGAACTCGCCGATCTGCTGCGCTCCCTCCCCCTCCACGGGGGTGCCGCGCACGAACTTCCCGAGTTCCGTTCGGCTACGAGCGTGAGCCGCAAGAGCGCTGACTTGATCACGAGCCGCCCCGGGTACACCGGGCCCGCAACCCGAGGCGGGCACCTCACCAGACTCGTCGCTGAGGCTTTCACCACACACGAGGCGGAGATGATGGCGGCAGCCCGCGCCATCGAGGCAGGTATCGGTTCGGGTGATCTCGCGGAGATCCCCGCACAACCTGACGAGGTTAGCGACGACGGCACCACCGCATTGGAGGGTCGGCTTCTTGCCCGCTGGGCGCTCTTCCGCGAACGCAACCCTGCACTCCGGAGGCAGAAGATCGCCGAGGCTGTCCGGCTCGGTCTGCCCATCCAGTGCGAGGTGTGTCACTTCCGCTTCCGTGAGGTGTATGGCGCCCTCGGCGGGGACTACATAGAGGTGCACCACGTACTCCCTCTCCACATCTCCGGGCCGCGTGAGACCAGGGTGGAAGATCTAGCTTTCCTGTGTGCCAATTGCCACCGCATGTGCCACAGGAGCCACGGCGGCGCATCATGGCGCACTCCCGCAGCCCTGCGGGCCGAAATTGCCCAGCCCAGGCCCGGCTCCTGACCAGACACCGCCCCAACCTGGGACATCACGCGACAGCCTCCAGATCGGCTTCGTAACGCTGCTGCGCGCGGTCAAGGACGTCATCGGGGTCACAGCCCTGGGCGCCCAGCCAGTGGAGTAGATCCACAATCAATGTGGCCACTCCCTCTTCTTGCGCCTGCGGATGGCTGAGGAGCGGCACACCGGCCGCCCCGGTCAGCTCCCGGTACCCACTGAGAACCAGGCTGGCGCGCCGGACTCGTACACACTCAGCATCCTCAGAGCGAAGCAAATCACACCAGACCGCCTTCCCCGACGCGGTAACACGAGTACCCCAGTCACGCGCCATTGCAGCCAGCAGGTGAAGACCGCGACCGCACTCCGAGGTGCATCCGACCTCAGCAAGGGACGGCACCTGGTAACTCGCGTCATGGACCTCTACACGGACCACATCGGCGCGAAACTCGAGGACGAGGGCTGCAGCACTTCCCACACCTACGTGCTTGACCACGTTCGTCGCGAGTTCGGTCACTACGAGTTCAGCCTCACTCGCAAGGCTGGCCAGCCCCCAGGGGCGCAGCTCCGCCCGCACGGCTCGCCGGAGTCCGCGTATGGCCTCAGGGGACGCCTTGAACGGAAGCACATATTGGTGCGGAGTCTGAGCGTTGCTGCGACTTGTCATGTCGGTACTCCCTCCTCGGCCACGCCGAGTCCGCCGTATCCATACGACTGCACTGCGTAGCGCCTGGATGCGAGTATGACATCGAGACGTTCCACTGTGTAACTTCTCAAGACTCTCTATCGAGTGAATCTGGTAGTGCAGCAACTCGACGGCGATCTAGCCTCGTTGGGCCGCGGCAGCCAGCTTCCGGCGCCACTGGAAGGGATCCACATGTCAGCGAGGGCCACCACCCGCCGACGCCACCTCGGCGCAACAATGCGCAAGCTGCGCGCCCGCACAGGAATGACCCTGGAGGAAGCCGGCCATCTCGTCGGCGTATCCAAGGCGACTGTCAGCAGGTACGAGGCGACCGAGGGGCCAGTCAAGTGGCTGGTGATCGATGCTCTCTGCCGCGAGTACGGAGCAAGTGATGCCGAACGCACGGCAATTGTTGCTCTGGCCAAGGAAGCAAAGCAGCAGGGCTGGTGGAGCTCCTTCGCTGATCACATCCCCGAGACGATGAACCTGATGCTCACCCTCGAAGACGAGGCCGTACGTGAGGACCACTTCTCGTGCGTGTACGTGCCTGGCCTGCTTCAGACACGTCGCTACACCACGGCGCTCCAGCAGGCCAACGAGATGCGCCGCTCACCCGAGGAGATCGAACGCCTTGTGGACATCCGCATGCGGCGTCAGGAAATTCTCGCCCGCCCCAAGGCTCCGCACCTCTGGGCAGTCCTCGATGAATCCGTCGTCCGCCGGGTGATGGGCTCCCCCGAGATCATGGACGAACAGCTCAGCCACCTGCTCGCGGCCAGCGAGTCGGAGAACGTCACACTGCAGGTTCTTCCGTTCTCGCGGGGTGCCCACGGTGCTGCTCTCGGCAGCTTCATCATCCTGGGTGGCCCTGAGCCATCTCTGGATGTTGTCTACGTCGACCTCCACGTCGGCTCCGTCTTCATGGAGAAGGAGGCGGAATTGGATCGCTATCGACTTGCGTTCGAATATCTGCGCGCACAAGCGTTGGACATCGATGCATCACGGAAGCTGATCAGCCGCGCCAAGGAGGGCCTGAGAGATGCCAAGAACAGTCATTGAGATCGCGGACTCCGCCTGGTTCAAGTCGTCGTACAGCGGAGCCAATGAGACCGAGTGCGTAGAGGCGGCCTTCACCACAGGCCACACGGCCGTACGCGACAGCAAGCGGCCTCACGAACGTCGTCTCCAAGTGCGCTCGGAGACCTGGACCAGCTTCATAGGCGCTGTGCAAAACGGACAGTTCAGCTGAGCCGACGGGCGAATCCCTGCTGCAACGGACGTTGCAGCAGGGGTCTCCGCTCCATGGCTACTGGGCCGCGAACCGATCCAGCAACACAGTGACCCGGGACGGCACACGCTCCAGCAGGAAGTCGTCGACGAAGACGACCGACCCCACGTCCCATCCCTGCTGTGCGATGTCATCACCGACCTTGGTGATCCGTTCGCTCTCCAGTGCCTTCCCCACCATCTCGAAGGGGCTCTTCACCGCGACCACGACAGTCTCATCGAAGATCACCACGGGGTGACTGTCGAGTTCCATCACGGGCCCTGCGTCCTCTGTATCCGCAGACCAGTTGCTCAGCAGAGTGCGTGCGTTCTCGCGGTCCACGTCCAGCTTTCGGCCCTGCATAACCTCCAGCAGATCGGCAGCCAGCCGCCAGTCCAGGAGCGGGTGGTAAGCCATGTTCGTGTAATCACGCAGACACTCGTAGCAAGAGCCCCGGCATTCTGCTCCGTGCCGACCAGCCCGGAACTCGGTGAGCAGCATCTGCGTGGCCTGCATCAACTCGTCAAAGACATCAGGCTCTGCCAGGTGGGTGCAGTATCCGGCGCCATTGTCGAGCGTGTCAGAGAGGAAAGCGAACACTCTGGCTCCGACATCCCTCGTCACAGCGCCATGGATCCCTGCGGCAATCTCCCCGGGCTGGATATCGAGCAGCGCCCCGGCAGACTTACGCAACAGGGCGGCCAAGGAGTACCACGCTGCTTTGCGGCCCGTGCGGTCGTCAGGGAATCCAGTGGCCTGCGGTACGGGTGACAAATCCAGCCGGTATCCGAGGTCGCGAATGACAGGCTCGCGCGGGCCGAAAAGAAACAGGTCAGTCCGCTGCGTAGCGCCGAGTGCGACACTAACCGTCTGGTCCGCCTGCACCTTGATCAGTGGCGACTGCTCGATCGCGCTGAGTTCAGCGAAACCGCCGGACCACACGTTGGTGGAGAGCACAGGGGCGAACTTGAAGAGGTTGCCCCCATTGTCGTTCACCGCGTACCTACGGCCCTTGCCAGCGTGCACGGCAATACTCGCTGGGCCTACCGCGCGCTCCCGCGCTTCGGTCTCCAGGTTTGATCCAGTCCGGGGTGAGAGCGAACGGGCCCGCCAGGAGAAGTTACCGTCAAAGTCACGCTTGTACGGAGCCTTGGAAGGTGCGAAGAAACCTTCGGGTTCCCGGAGTTCGACGTGCGTGTACATACCGCCGCCACAAGTGCAGGCGGGGCAGAGCAGTGGCTCGTCGCTCTCCGTCGGGGTGACTCCTTCTTCCACGTGCGAGCATGCCCGGCAGATCCCAATATTCCGAGCGGGACCCAGCGGATCCCGGACTGCCTGGGCTTCGAAACCCGCCGGCCGGTAGTTGGCGACGCCAACTGCCGTGTAGACCGCTCCATCCTTTACCGTCTCCGCACCGGGTGCGAACTGCGAGACGGCGATGGGCAGTCCGCGGTCAACTACGCCAGCAGGCGGCCAGGGATAGGCACTGCCCGGCTTGCGTGTGTAGAGGTATCGGACGCTAGTCGGGAAGCCAAACATGGGCAGCAGACCCTCTTCGGCCAGCCGCTGGCTGAGATCTCCATGACCATGGGGAGCGGCGGCGACATCGTCGATCACGCCGATAAGGCTGCTCAGGACCCAGCGGACCGCCTGCTCCGCCTGTTCAGGATCCTGTGTGTGTGCAGCAAGCGCGGCGGCGACTCCGGCGATCTCCTCGCGGCTCCGGTCAATCCATCCGCTGATGGGCTGCCGTACACGCTTCCAGTCAGTAACCGTTCCGAACTGCCCGTGCACATTACGAGTGGGGTCAAGCTCCTCCCCGTCGAGTGCGGCGCCGCCAGCCGCTTTGAAGGCCCGGCGGAGGACTTCCGCGGCAAGGACGCGCTGATAGATATCGCGCATATCCGTCGAGAGATACGGCCTGGGTGTCTCGTCGTTGGTAATCCGCTCGGGCGCCTGGAAGTAGTGCTCATCGTGGCTACGGCCCCGGCACACTGTCAGTGCCAGCGCCACAGGCGCGTTACGACGACCCGCCCGGCCCACGCGCTGTTGGTAGTTAAACCGGGTTGGGGGCATGTTGGCCATGAGCACGACGGCCAGCGAGCCGATGTCTACCCCTGCCTCCATAGTTGTTGTGACGGAGAGAACGTCGACGCTGTCGGGTCCCTTGATCTCTGTTCCCTCAAGGAAGATGTCCTGGAAGCGTGCCTGCCGCGCCTGAGCATCGAGACGGTCCGTCTGACCGGTCAGCTCCGCGCAATGTAGACGGAAGTGGCCCTTCCCCTCAGCTGCCTGCCAGGCGTAATAGTCGTCGTCTGCCTGGATCACTGGCGCGGGTTCGACAGGCAGCTGACGCCCGCACTTGGGCTTGGTACAGACACCAGACCCCCGGTGCAGGTGCCTGCGCTTGCACTTCGCGCAGACCCACATATGCGCGCCTGCGGGACGGAGGCTGACCTTCTCCGGGTTGATGCAGTAGTTAAGCACGGCGTCGCCCCAGGCTCTCTCGGCCCGGTTTCGTACGTCGTCAGGATCCTGGCCTGTGTGCGCGGCCACCGAGCTCCAGAAAGACCGCAGGGGAGCAGGTGGTTCAGTCAGGCCGGAGCGCAGTTCCTGGAAGCGCCGCAGATGACCGAGTACCCGCAAGCTGGCCCGCACTAGCGCGGTATCTGACCCGGGATCGGCGTCAATCGGTGAGGTGTCCGACGCGAGGCTCAGCCAGCCAAGCCCCAGTGACTCGAAGTCCCGGCCGGCGCTGCCGAAGAGACCGCTCAGCATCTCTCCGCGCAGCGACTCCTGGATGCTCTTCAGGAGAACATCCTGTCGCTCCTCAAGGCCCAACCGGGGTACGACTGGCTCCCTGCTCCAGTCGTAGAGGGACGCCCAAGCCAGGTCAGGCGCGCCTTTTTGCCATGCCACCCGCCCCAGGCTCTCCTTGGGGCCTCCTGGGTTCACACCTAGCGCAAGGAGAGCCTCCTCTATGTCGGCGGAGTGAGCCTTCAGGCTGGGGAACTTACCCAGATGGGCGAGGAGTTCCGCTTCGCGGACCGGATCCGGTGGGCCGTAGATGGGGTCTGCCCTCCAGATCTCACTGAGCTCCACCACGGCAGCTTTGTCGCACGACCGCATTCGAGCGAGCGCCTCGGCTGCCAGCTCCATATCGACCGGCCCCTCGCGCTTGAAGTACCTGCGCACAAGCGCCGCGTCGGCAGCGGGGTTGCCCTGCCCGCTCACTTGCTTAGCAAGCAGAAGCCTGAGGAGGTCCTGGTAGTGGCGGAGGCTGAGGCCGGCAGCAATCTTGGCAGCATCCTGGCGACTGTCGGAGAAGACGACCGCCTTCTTCTTGTCCAGCGCAGACAGCACGCTGGTCGTGAGTACCTGGTTGACCTTCTCGAAACCAGTACGCATAGACCGCACGGGCGTCCTCATCCGGCGTCTGTCGCGCAGGCTCAGCGCATTGGCCTTGATCCTTGGCGTTTCCCAGTCATCGCCGCAGGCTGGGCATTGTGTCGGAGCTGCGGGCAGCTGCTCGAGGCTGAGGGCCTTCTTCTTCTGAGGAACCGCAGTATGGAATGACCAGCCAGTCGCTTCACTCCGGTCGCGAACGTTTTCCAGATATCCTGTCCGGGGGCTGAACTTGCTGCGCTTGAACTTGAACTCGGCACTCTGTGTCCCGTTATCCGACGACCTCGTCCAGGCGAAGCCCGTCGCATCGATCAGGGGCTCCTGCGTGCGCGGCCAGTACACGATGTAGTTCGCTGCACTTGCGCCGAGTGATGTGCCCTCAGCTTGCGCCTCCAGGTCGGGAAGGTCAGGCAGCAGCCCGCCGTTAAAGCTCCTGGCAGTGATTGCCGAAGTCGGGGCGTAACCACCCAGCATGACGTCGCCGCAGTTCTGGCAGTAGAGGAGCTCAAGAACGCGGGCGGTGCAGCTGCTGCACCGGGAGGTCGGTCGCGCGAAGAGCTTGCCCACTGTCCTGTCGTCGCCCTCCGTCCGCTCTACGCCAGAGCAGTCCGGGTCTGAGCACGCCCAGATCCCTGGAATGTTGCGGAAGAAGAGGTGCCCGCGGAGCTTGGGGAGCGGGCCTGTCAGCCTTTCATCTGCGGTCCGCAGAGCCGTCATCAAACCACGGAACGGGGCTGTCCTGGACTTCTCATCCACGTCTGGGAAGAGAAGCCCAGCCGCATCGCTGTCAAGCCGCGCGATGAGGTTCCCGCGGTCATGAAGAGCCGTTACGAGAGCCCGGTGTGCTCCCGTCTCACTGAGTACCTGTGATGAGTCGACCGCGGTAGGAGAATCCCCGACTCTGCTCAGAGCTTCCGCATGCATGGAGATATCAGCATTCTCGGCCATTGGGAGATCCAGCTCACCTCCCAGCAACTCGAAGCGGTCCTGCGGGATACCGAAGAATTCCTCCAGGAATTCACCGTCCCGCCGCGGGTCCAGTGACGCCGAAGCTGCGAGGACTCTGAACTGCTCCGGCCGCTGATCAAGCCGCAGCCGACTGCGCAGATTGCGCAGGAGGTAGGCGACCTCCGTACCGGCCGTGCCGCGGTACATGTGCAGCTCGTCGATAATCAGCGTGAACTTCGCCGCAGGATCATCCTCCAGCCACTTCCTGGTCTGCTCAAAGATCGCATCCTCTTCGGGCCTCTGAAGCATGATGTTCAGCATCGAGTAGTTAGTGATCATGATGTCCGGCGGGGCATCGATCATGTCCCATCGCGACCGCATCTCAGCGCCATCGACACGGGGGACAAAATACTGTTCGTCACCTTCGCCTGCGATCTGCCTGGCGCGGTCTGACCGCTTCTCGGTCTCCTGCAGCAGAGTGCGGAGCTTCTTCACCGCTTGCCTATTGCTGCGTTCCCCCGTAACAGGGGTGGCCCCTGTGTACCGGCCGAAATAGAAGCGATGACCATTGCGGTACTTGTCGGACCAGCGGCGTGCCGCGTCGCTGTCGAGCGCCTTACGCAGGCGCATCATCTGGTCATCGACCAGCGCATTCATGGGGTAAAGGACCATGGCGCGCACTGCCGCCCTGTGTCCCGTCTCACCACGTCGCTGCGGAACGTGCGAGCCGTCCTGACCAGACCACCATTTGCCTAGGCTCGCCGGCGTCCCGCCTACCCATGCTTCCGACTCCCGTACAAGCTCGGCCAGGACTGGTGCCATGAACGCTTCCGTCTTGCCAGAACCCGTCCCGGCAGTGATGACGACATCCTTGCCGTCCCGAACCGCGGCCACGAGAGCCTGGTGCTGATGGGAGTGCATCTTTTCGATGCCTTCCATAAGCCCGGCGCTGATCAGCTCAGCCAGCTCGCTAGGTGCCCCCGCCGCAGCTACCGACCCAGCAATGTCCATTCCCGATGTCCTGTACTGTGGACGGACCTCGATCAGCGGCCTGCGCCAGGCTCCGCCGTCTTCGTCAAGGAGCGCCCGACGCTCCTCCATAAGCTTCTGGTTCGCCAGCCCGAATGGAGTGTCGTAGTAGCGGAATAGCGCCTCCCGCAGCTTCTCGAACGACTCGTTGATATCGAGAGAGTTATCGTCCCCGAGCACCTGCACAACCTTCCTCAGTCTTCTCTGTCGCCGAGCTCTTGATTAAGCGATCTGGCAATGCATTCGGCGACAGCCCGAGGAACATTGCAGTAGTTGACCGTGCCATAGTTCCGGCCAAATTCAGGCGGCAGCGCAGTGCACATCACGGCGATGCGCCGCTGAAGGTCCGGGAGCGGTTTACCCCAGTCGACAATAAGTCGGCCGACGCGCTCCCGGCCTCTCCCTGCCTCCTGGAACCAACGAAGGTTCTTTCGGGGCCCAATCCCCTGCCGGTCCAGCTCGAGGTAGGCCCCGCGCTCCTGGGATACCGCGTACCAGGAACCCTCTCTGAGGATCTGGCACACCAGGCTGCGGTCGGCACGCCTGAAGCGATAGAGCCCCTCTCGTTCCCAGTGGTACGCGGGCACGAACGTCGGCCGCTCCAGCCCCAAGTCGTACATCTCGACTGCGGTGCCGGATGCCGGAGGTGCCGCAAGCGGTCCAGGCTCAAGCGGGGGAAGCCAGCGAGCGGCCTGAATGGCGAAACAGTCAGAGTGCACGACTCCCATTCCAGCAGCCGTACTGACAAGCTCCCTTGAGTTTTCGTACTGCAGCAGCCAGGTGTCCGGCACCGGAATATCGGTCTCAGGGAGTGAACTGGGCACCCGGATCAGCGCAATGTCCTCCGCTTCCGCCTGAGCAACCCTCTCCTCGAACCTGGCCGTGCGGCTTCCCACCAACGCGGCAAGTCCGTCGGCTGACGGCAGCCGTGTGAGTACGCCGGGAGCGGCGCTCCAGAAGCCGGACTGCCAGTCCACATCGAGATGCCCAAGCGACTGGCAGTCCCTGATCCACCGGCCCGCCGCACCGTGCGAGACAGGCAGGTTCTCGCTTCGGGCCAACCATGTAGCGCCACGCTTCAGGTCAGTCAGTCTTCCCGCTCCCAACTCGCTGGCCCAGCGCAGCAGCAGCCCTCCAACATCGGCATTCGGCTGTGTCACCGCAGCACCTTCCTCGCAGCGTCGATATAGGCGTGCCATGCCGGTCCGGTTCCATATGTGTCAACGGCCAGTACTGTCTCCGCCCACTTCGTGTCCTCTGTGCCAGGTTCCGGTGCGGGTATCTGCTCGCCACCGTGCTGCAGGCTCTTCGCGGTCGTCCGGCGCGCAGAGCGCTGGACCGCCCAGACAAATCCCTCGGGAATGGGCACCTCGGCGCGGTAGCCGAAGGCCTCGTCCGGCAGACGCTTTGCCCAATCCGGAATGTCCGGTAGATCTAGCGCGAGCAGCTCGCCCTTCGCGCCAAGGAGCACAATCTCCTGCACCTGCCGCAAGAAGGTCATCGACTCTGGCACCACCGTGCGTTCAGGTGCCTTTGCGCCCCGGATCGCGGGTATCTCGGAGCTCGCTCTCGTCGCCTCAGGTTTCGCGTAGACACCACAATGGTGCCCGAGGCTTCCAGTACCGGGCGCCTGGCCTTCACACAACGCGGACGAGACAGTGAACGTTGCCTGCCCCGTATCCAGCGTCCTCAAGTGATATGTACCGTCAGAGAAGGGCAGTCGCCGCGCCGGGAAGGGTCTGAGCACCTGTTTCAGAGGAAAATCATGAGGAGGAGAGGGGCGGCCTTCTCCGTCTGTCAGCGTGACCCGAAGGGTCACTTCACCCTGGGCGAGGTCACGTGGCAGCAGCCAGTCAGGGACCCCGCCCTGGAGATAGTGGTGTTGTCCGAGATCCCTGCCAATCCGAAGTCCTCCTGCGAACCGGATTCCGCGACGCGTCGATGGGATGAAGTGCTCCGCGTACTCCGCGTTCCCATTGAGCAGGTTTGCCGGCGACACCTCGGCAGAGAGGTCAACGTTCTTCAACAGGGTCCAGCCAGGCAGAGGCGCATTGCTCTCTGCGAGCCGACTGCCATCAGCAATTTTCTGCAGAACAGATCGAATGCTGCTAAGAGCATGGTTCGGAACCATTATGTGATGGGGTTCGCCCGGGCTGAATGTGCCTACGCTGAGGAAATCCCCACTGTACTCATCCTCCCTGAAGAAGACGAACGGCTTAGGCGTCCAGGTCAAGTAAAGGTCATCACCTTCGAGTACCAGCCCGTCTATCAGCTGGCGAGCGGATACTTCAAGCTCTCTCAGCCCTTCGTAGAGGCCGCCATAGGGATTCGCTACCTCGTAGGATTCTCCCGAAGGATCGTGCCGCACCGTGGCCCCTGCTATACCCCGAGCTTCCTCGGCAATCCATTTCAGCCCTCGCCCTCGCCGTGTCAGTAACAGCCGGAGCGCGGATGCGGCGCGGGCCTGCTGCCTCGACTCGTAAAGCGTGCCATCCCAGTGCTCGACGAGAAGCTCCAGCAAGTTAGACACGATGGCGCGCTTCTCATCTGCTTCGCGGCCTCTACCGTGCAGCACGTTCAGCAACGGAGCGGAGAGCCCGTTAGGGTTCGAAGAAGTCCATAGTCGGAGACGCCTGACGATCTCTGGGCCCGGGTACTCCTCGGGGTGCCCAGGCGTTACATCTGTCGCCGCGAAGAAGGCGGTAAGGATCCGCCGGTCCTGCTCCCGCAATAGAGCCTGGGAAATCGAATAGCCGATCCGGGTGAAGCGGCTGTCCGCAGAGATTGTGCTGTATCCATGCTTGCCGCCTTGCGACTCCAGCCAGGCGTCGAGGTCCCGCCACATACTCGCTACTGGCTGGAAATGGGACCGCAGATTGGCCCGCGCAAAGTCGCCCACCCCGAACACTTCGGCCAGACGCTGGTAGTAGTTGGAGGACGAGATGTCGCCCTCGGATGCCATCTTGGAGGCTGCCAGCACGCTCACGGCCAGCATAGGCAGGCTCGGTGGCGCGTGACGCTGATCTCCGTACGCCCACTGTCGGCACCGCATCGAGAGCCAGCCGAACATCTCGGCCGGCCGGTCCCAGTGCAACTGCTCGCTGACTGCGGCGGAGAGCCCTACCAGTAGGCCGTTCGCTTGCCGGAGCGTTCTCTCGGCGCCAGCATCCACGTAGAACACCGTGGCACGACCAGCCATCTGAGGCCCGAAGAAGTTGCGTTCCAGCACACGTTGCCACTGGTCATACGCCGATTCCTGTGTCACTTCAGACACTCTCACTTACTGCCTGACAATCACATACGATTCGGACGGAGTTGCGTTCCCCGGGCGCACGGCAGATTCTGACCGAAGCCCGCCGAGGCTACCCATAGGTGCACACGGTCATCATCTGCCATATGTTCCCCTCTGGATACCCGATCGGGCGAATGTGGTTATTTGGATGATGTACTGTCAGTCAACGCCCTACGACGGCTGAGTCCCAGCAGCCAAGCCTCAGCCCCTAACCACCCTCTAGGCGTACTGACCCGTGAGGTTAGGGACGCGGCTTGCGGGTGGTTGGCCCTTGAGCGCGGTGTGTCTGCGGTGGTGATTGTAGGTGTGCAGCCAGGCGGGGTATGCCTCGCGTCGCTCGGCTTCGCTCCGGTAGGGCTGTGCGTAGGCCCATTCGTCGAGGA
>NZ_JBEZKL010000123.1:0-21619 GCF_040704695.1 Streptomyces sp. NPDC048411 | reverse complement strand
TGCGACACCGCACGCCGATCGCACGCACCGACCACCGCCGCGCCCGCGCTTCGCGCGGACGACGGGGAACTCAGAACAGGCCCTAGCCGCCGGCTGCGGTCCATGCTCCGCCTGCCATGACATGTCACACCTCGCACCTCATAAGGAGCCACGATGCTGACGAACGCCCCCCTGCGCACCCGCCCCTGGCACGGTGTCATGGTTGCCACACCGCTGACCCTGCGCGATGACTGCACGATCGACTACGACGCCTATGCCACGCACGTCCAACAGCTCGTCGCGGCGGGCTGCGACGGTGTGGTGCCCAACGGGTCACTGGGGGAATACCAGACCCTGACCGACAGCGAACGCGAGCAGGTGGTCAGGGTCGCCGTCGAGGCGGCCGGCGACGGCAGCCGCGTCATGCCGGGCGTCTCCGCCTATGGCAGCGCCGAGTCACGACGCTGGGCGGAACAAGCCGCGGAGGCGGGTGCCGGTTCCGTACTGCTCCTGCCGCCCAACGGCTACCGCTGCGAGGACGCGGCGGTCCGCGCCCACTACGCCGCTGTGGCCGAAGTCGGGGTGCCGGTCGTCGCGTACAACAACCCCTACGACACCAAGGTGGATCTGACCCCGGGCCTGCTCGCCGCTCTCCACCAGGAGGGCAGCATCGTGGCGGTCAAGGAGTTCAGCGGCGACGTCCGCAGGGCGTACGAGATCGCCGAACAGGCCCCCGGCCTCGACCTGCTCGTCGGGGCCGACGACGTACTGCTGGAACTGGCGCTCGCCGGGGCCGTCGGCTGGATCGCGGGCTCCCCGAACATGCTGCCGTCCTGCTGTGTCGAGCTGTACCGGGCCGCTGTGACAGGTGACCTGGCAACCGCCCTGCCGCTCTACCGCGAACTGCACCCTCTGCTGCGGTGGGACTCGAAGCCGGAATTCGTCCAGGCCATCAAGGCATCCATGGACGTTGCCGGACGCCACGGCGGCCGCACCCGTCCGCCACGCCTCCCGCTGCCCGCCGACGACGCGGCCGCCGTACGGGCCGCGACAGAGAAGGTGCTGGCCGGGGGCCTCGGCTGAGCGATGCTCCCACCGTCATACGTCCCGTCAGCGCCCAAGTGACAAACCAGGGAGAGCCTTGCAGACACGTCACATATTCCATGCGGTCGACTCACACACCGAGGGCATGCCCACCCGCGTCATCACCGGCGGCATCGGCACCATTCCCGGTGCCACGATGACCGAACGGCGCAGGTACTTCCAGGAGCACCGGGACGCCGTGCGCACCCTGCTCATGTACGAACCGCGCGGCCATGCCGCCATGAGCGGCGCGATCCTCCAGCCGCCCACCCGGCCCGACGCGGACTTCGGCGTCCTCTACATAGAGGTCTCCGGGTTCCTGCCGATGTGCGGGCACGGCACCATCGGAGTCGCGACCGTTCTGGTGGAGACCGGCATGGTCGAGGTCACCGAACCCGTCACCACCGTACGGCTGGACACCCCGGCCGGACTCGTCAGCGTCGACGTCCGGGTGAGGGACGGCGCAGCCGCCGCCGTCACACTGACGAACGTTCCCGCGTTCAGCGCCGCACTCGACCGGACGGTGGACGTACCCGGCTACGGACCGATGCGCTACGACCTCGCCTACGGCGGCAACTTCTACGCGATGCTGCATCTCTCCGACCTCGGCCTGCCCTTCGACCGGGCACGCAAGGACGACATCCTCGCGGCCGGACTCGCCCTGATGGACGCGGTCAACGCCGCCGACCGCCCCGTCCATCCGGAGGATCCGGACATTCACAGCCTCAAGCACGTGCAGTTCATCGCACCCGGTTCCGATGCCCGCCACTCCCGGCACGCGATGGCGATCCACCCAGGCTGGTTCGACCGGTCGCCCTGTGGAACCGGCACCTCGGCACGCATGGCCCAACTGCACGCACGTGGCGAACTTCCCCTGGACACCGACTTCGTGAACGAGTCCTTCATCGGAACGTCGTTCACCGGACGTCTCGTCGAGACGACCACCGTGGGCGGGCTGCCCGCAGTCGTCCCCACCGTCACCGGCCGGGCCTGGATCACCGGTACCGCACAATTCTTCCTGAACCCGTCCGACCCCTTCCCCGAAGGATTCCTGCTGTGAACCTTCCCCTGCTCGGCGCCGAAGACATCGAGGCCCTGGGGCCGACCGGAGCCGTGGACGCCCCGGAGGCGGCAGCGGCTCTGTCGGAGGTGGGCGATCTGCTGATCCCGATGGCGGAACGAGCCTTCACCGCCGAGGACATCACCGGCAACCTCGCCGACCTGGTGACCGGTCGGATTCCCGACGAGAAGACGGCTCCCTTCAAGGGGCCCCGGATCTTCAAAAGTGTCGGAATGGGCTGGGAAGACCTGGCGGTCGCCGCGGCGGTGCACCGTAATTCGGCGCCCTGACCACGTTGTCCACAGGCCGGGAACGGCGGGCCTCAGCGGAAACTCACCACTGTATTCTGAGGGCCCGTACGGCGCTGGAGGAACAAAATGGCCCGCCTGACGACGCTCGGCGCCATCTCGGCGCAAGAGCACTTGCGCGACCGAGTGGCGCATGCCCTCAGAGCGGCCCTGATTGCCGGGGACCTTCGTCCGGGCATGATCTACTCCGCTCCCGCGCTCGCCGCCGAATTCGGCGTGTCCGCCACCCCGGTCCGTGAGGCCATGCTCGACCTGGCGCGTGAGGGCTTGGTCGAAGCGGTCCGCAACAAGGGCTTTCGGATCACTGAGCTGACCGAACAGGACCTCGACGACTTCACGGAAATCCGGGCCATGATCGAGGTCCCCACCATCGGCCGCATCGCACGGATGGGCAAGACCAGGGAGCTGAAGGCGCTGCGGCCGCTCGCTCTGGCGATCGTTGCCGCCGCTGCCGAGCACGACATCATCGGCTATCTGGAGGCCGACCGTCGCTTCCATCTCGAACTGCTCGGACTGGCGGGCAACCGCAGGCTGGTGGAGGAAGTCGGCAACCTGCGCAAGCGATCGCGTCTCTTCGGGCTGAACCGACTCGCTGCGCAGGGGCAGTTGGTCACATCGGCCGAGGAGCATGTGCAATTGCTCGACCTTCTGATCGCCGGTGACGCCCAGCGGGCCGAGACCTGCATGCTGGCCCATATGTCACATGTCAGGTCGCTCTGGGCGGAGGAGGAGGGCGACGACATGGGCACGGGAGGTGTCCGGATCAGAAGGGTGTCGCTGCCGATCGCAGAGGCCTGAACCACCGAACTCGTCCTGGAGGTCCGGAAAGTCGCTCCGCTCTCCGCCTTCCGCCTTACGGCCTCCCCCGCGGTAGGGAGTGGGCTCCCGACGCCCTGCGACTCCTCACCCAAGCTCTCGGCTTCGCTCGAACAGGGAGGGGCCCCCTTCGGCGTTGCCGTCGGTCACCGACGCTCCGCGTCGACAGCGGTGTGTCACGCGAATCCGGAGTGCGGCCGCCCCCTGTGCACATATTGATGAGTCGACAAGCGTGACAGCCCCTGTGCGGGGCATGCATCCCGGGAGGGTGTTCGACGAGAAGGGGGCGATCGACTGTGCACGCGGGGGAGACGATGGAGCGTCAGTACGATGTTCAGCTGCACCGCAGACTGGCTCGCACCGACCTGTCGGTCGTGGCTGAAGTGCGGTGTGCGCTGCGGGAGTTCCTACGATATCGATGGCAGGAGGATTCCGCCGAAGTGGCGGAACTCCTGCTCAGCGAACTGGCGACCAACGCACTGGTCCACACGGATCACGGAGCGGTCGTCACCGTGAAGGTGACGCCGGCGATGCTACGCGTCGAGGTCCGGGACTTCGTCACCGGGCTGCCCATGTCGTACGTACCGAACGCCGACGACGGTACGCACGGCAGGGGACTGGTCCTGGTGCATGCTCTCGCGGACTCCTGGGGGGTGACGGCGCACGCGCTGGGCAAGGTGGTCTGGTTCGAGCTGGAAGGCGCAGCACGCACCTGAAAAGACCCTCGTGACCTTGCCCGAACGGGTGGCTGCGCGGACGTCTGCCCGTACAGCCACCCGCCCGTGGTGCTCAGCCGAACTGCTGTTCCAGATCCTTGAGTTTCCGCTCCAGCGAGTCGAGCCGGGGCAGGGCCTGGGTGTCGTCCTCGGCGGTGAGATCGACGGTCCTCGGGTCACTCATGATCCCGTCCGAGGCGGCCTTCGAGTCCGTGCTGTTCACGGCTTGCAGGGATAGCCGGGGACGCAATGGCAGCTGTCCGGGCTCCGATATGGCGGGCTCCACGACGGACTGCGAGGTGCCCGCCACCGGGGCGATGGACTGAACGTCTACCTGGGTGCCGCCCCGGCCCACCCGGCTCCAGGCGCGGTTCTGCCGGTTCAGCGCCTTGATGTGGGCACGGTCCAGCTTTTCCTGGTCCTTCCTGCGGAGACGGTTCTGCTCCTTCTCCCGCCGGTCCTCGCGCACCTCGTCGACCGCCTCGTCCAGCGTCCGTACGCCTTCGAGGAGCATCAACGACCAGGCGCCGAAGGTCTCCCGGGGTGCGCGCAGCCACCGTACGATCCGGATCTGCGGCAACGGGCGGGGCACCAGGCCCTGTTCGCGCAGTGCCGCACGGCGGGTCTGCTTCAGCGCCCGGTCGAAGAGCACGGCCGCCGAGAGCGACATCCCTGCGAAGAACTGCGGGGCGCCCGCGTGGTCGATTCCGCGCGGCGCGTGCACCCAGTTGAACCAGGCGGCCGCACCGGCGAACGTCCATACGAGCAGCCGTGATCCGAGTGCCGCGTCACCGTGGCTGGCCTCGCGCACCGCGAGCACGGAACAGAACATCGCGGCCCCGTCGAGGCCGAACGGAACGAGATACTCCCAGCCCCCGGAGAGGCCGAGGTTTTGCTCGCCGAAGCCGACGAGCCCATGGAAGGAGAGGGCGGCGGCCACCGCCGCGCAGCAGAACAGCAGGATGTAGGAGGCGGTGGCGTACAGCGCCTCCTTGCGTCTGCGGCGTTCCTCGCTGCGCTCCCAGCTGTCTTCGGCCGCGGAATTGTCAGCGGCGCGCTTGCCGCGTGCGACCACCGCCACCGCCGCCAGGACCCCCACGAGCAGCACGGCGCCCGGAAGCAGCCAATTCGGCGATATGTCCGTCAGTGTCATGCGCGGTCCCTTGCGTCGCGTAGGGCATTTCGGGCGCCATGATTGCCGAAACCCCGGCAGGCTCAGGGGATTTCGGGGCAAGAGAACGCCATTGGGTTGGCAGGGCATACGGATAGCCAGGATCTGATCGAATATCTGTACGCGGCCAGTGATCTGCGTTCGAATAGTACTACCCGTGTGGAGGGGTGTGGATCAGTGAGTGGGCGTCAGTTTCCGTACCCGGTCGGCGTCACAGGTGCGCGGGCAGGTGACGCAGGTGTCCTCGGGCCGCAGCGTGTAGAAGAGGCAGCAGCTGGTGCGGTCGCGCGTGGGCAGTGACTCGCCGTTCGGTCCGGTCAGTTCACGGAAGCCCGCCGTGCCCACGTACGGCTTCGTGGTACCGGGCAGGAGCGCCTCCAGCTCGGCCATGGCGCGCCGCTCCTCGCCGAGCAGATGTGCGATGTACCAGAGGCCTTCGACGATCTCGTCCGTCGCCATGCCCCACAGCGCCCTCCTGCCGCGGCGCATCCGGGGCCCGAAGCCGTCGAGCACCGGGCCGAGGTGTTCCGCCACCGCCGCAAGCACCTCGGCCCGCAGGGCGGCTTCGTCCGCCACCACCCGGGCGCCCGGCAGTACGGCCGCCGGATCGTCCGGCAGGCATGCGAACTCCCTCACGCGTACGGTCAGATGGCCCAGGGCGCGCTGGAACGCGACGTCCTCGACGGGGATCCGCGGCACCCTGCGGTGCAGGAACCACGGCACGGTCACCAACAGGCAGGCGGGCCACGCGTAGCGGTGCAGTCCGAAGCCGGCAATCACGTCGGGGCGGGCCTGCTGTCCGTAGTCCCGAAGCACCTGCGCGTTGTCCCAGGCGAGAAACGTGTCGAGGGCCGCGCCGCCGGCCGCGAGCTCGCCCGCGCCCACCCAGCCCGCGCCGGACGGGGTCGCCGCACCGTCTCCGAGAACCTCGGCACGCAGCCCGGGGAAGACCTCGGTCAGGCGGGCGTACGCGTCCGTCACGGCGGACAGCGAGGTGCCGGGGAGCAGGGTGGGGAGAGTCATGCAGGGACCACCGAATCGCGATCGTTTGCAGGTAAGCCTTACCTTACCCGAACTGATCGGTGTTTGAAGTGCGGCGTCGTCCGCTTATCGTGCACAACGGGCATGGCGCATGCGAGCCGGCCCACGGCCGGCCGAGGAGGTCCGAGTGGAGCAGGGCAGAGCGCGTGAGCAGGCGCGGGCGCCGTACACGTCCGCCGCGTCCTCGTCCGCGGCCACGCCGCCGTCGGTGCCGTCCGTCCGGGTGCCGGACCAGGCGCACGGCAATCAGCCATGTGCCGACCGGGCCGGTGCCGAGCGGGTGCGTGGTGAGCACACCCACAGCGAGCCGCCCGCGCCCCGCGTCGTGGTGCAGCGGCACTCCGTGCGCGGTCAGATCCTGGACGCCCTGCGCGCCGCTCTCGTCGACGGCGAGCTGTTGCCCGGGCAGGTCTACTCCGCCCCGGTGCTCGGCGCCCGCTTCGGCGTGTCGGCGACGCCGGTCCGTGAGGCGATGCAGCAGTTGGCGATCGAGGGCGCCGTCGAGGTCGTGCCGAACCGCGGCTTCCGGGTCGCCGAGCGCGGCCCGCAGGAGCTCGCGGAGCTGGCCGAAGTGCGCGCCCTGATCGAGGTGCCCGTCATGCTGCGGCTGGCCCGCACTGTGGAGCAGGCCCGCTGGGCCGCCCTGCGTCCGCTGGCCGAGGCCACCGTCGCGGCCGCCGCGGTGGGGGACCGGGCGAGTTACGCCGAATCCGACCGCGCCTTCCACCGTGCGGTCCTCACGCTCTCCGGCAACCAGCAGCTCGTGATGGTCGCGGACGATCTGCACCGGCGCTCCCAGTGGCCCCTGGAGCACAACCCGGCCACCCGCCGCGCCGATCTGCTCGCCGACGCCGCGGAGCACACCGCGCTGCTCGACGCGCTGATCGCCCAGGATCTCGCCGTCGTGCAGTCGCTCGTACGCGAACACTTCGCGGGCGCGGACCGGTGACACCACGGTCGGGGCCGCCGTCACCCCCACGGACCGCTGTGGCTAGCCTGTGCCTCTCATTACATGATCGTTCTTGAGGGGGCGGGATGGTACGGAACCAGGGGCCGTGGTCGGGTTCCGCGCTGGTGGTGGCGGCGCTGGGACTGGCGGTGGTGGCGGCGGGCTGCTCGCACGACTCCGAGTCCGGGACGCCCACCGGAAAGCCTTCCGGGACTCCAACTGCCGCGACGCCGTCGGCGAGCGCGAGCCCCGGCCGCACACCTTCCGGGCCCGCCGGGCCTTCGCCGACGCACTCCGCGCCGTCGGCTTCCGCTCCGGTCGCGGTCTCCGTGCCGCCGACGAGGAGGCCCGCACCGCCGAAGTCCCCGGTGACACCGCCCCGGCGCGACAGCAGCGGGCAGGACGGAACGTCCGCTGCCGCGGTGCCGCAGAACCCGAACCGTGGCCCGAACCCGCCGCCCGCACCGCCGCGTCCGACGCCGACCCCCGAATGGAGCGACGCGGGATGGCAGCCCGGCGATCCGGTCGCGGACCGTACCTGACGGCCCATCGCGGCGGACCCGCGCTCATGGCCTCCCCCGGCCGTCAGTTCGCCTCGGCCGTTCCGGGGGCCGGCGGCTCCAGGTGCGGGGCCAGCCAGGTCGGTACGCCGCCCAGGAGGCGGAAGAGGCGCCCCGCCTCGGCGCGCAGCCGCGCTGCCGCCTCCGGTTCCGGCTCGGTGTCCGCCAGAGCGATGAGCGCCGGGGCCGTGCCGACCAGAAAGCCCAGCTCCTCCCTTATCCGCAGGGATTCGGCGAACCCGTGCCGGGCCTCGGCCAGTTCGCCCTCGCGCAGCGACAGCAGCGCCAGGTGACGCCAGGTGGAGGAGAGCAGTAGCTCGTCGCCCTGGGCCGTGGCGCCGGCGTGCGCCCTGCGGTACGCGGCACGGGCGGCCTGCGGCGAATCGGCGATGTTCTGCGCGATCAGGCCGCGGCGGAAGTCGAGCAGCGGGCGGCCCGGGGCCGCCGGGGAGAGCAGAGCGGCGGACCGGCTCAGCGCGACCCGGGCCTCGTCGGCCCGGTCCCGTACCCCGAGGAGGGTCGACGCGTATGCCAGATGGCCGCGTTCGCAGGCAGCGGCGCCGCGCTCGGCGTCGTCGTGGGCGAGGGCCTCGGCGGTGCGCAGGGCGTCCTCGGCGTCGGTCCAGCCGTCGCCGGTGTACAGACAGCGTTCGATCAGCAGAGCCGTCCGCTGGAGTGCCGCGGCCGGATCGGTCGTGGCGTCGCGTTCGAGCAGAGCGGCGGCGTCCGTCCAGCAGGCGCGTGACCGCAGCCGCCATACCGCTGTCTGGAGCGGCGGATCGTCATCTGCTGTCGTTCCGGAACCAGACATGGCGGTATGCGCCACATTGCCCTCCCCGAGCGCGCCATTGAGCTGTTGAGGACCTGTCGTCGAACCGGGGCCCGACCCGGGTTCGACGACAGGCATTGAGTCTGGCGGCATCTCAGCACGGAATGGCACGCCGGGCCAAGGGGTCAGGTGAATGAATTCACAATCGGCCGGTCGCGGGGAGGGCTGTGGTAGACGCGTGGAGTCAGCTCATACGCAGGGCGAGGAAGAAATCGAGCTTGTCCTCGAGGCGCGAAAGGTCACGCCCCGTCAACTGCTCGATTCGCCCGACCCGGTAGCGCAAGGTGTTGACGTGCAGATGCAGTCGGGCCGCGCAGCGGGTCCAGGAACCGTCGCAGTCCAGGAACGCTTCCAGGGTCGGGATCAGTTCGGCCCGGTGGCGCCGGTCGTAGTCGCGCAGCGGGTCGAGCAGCCGTGCGGTGAACGCGCGGCGCACATCGTCGGGGACGAACGGCAGCAGCAGGACGTGCGAGGCGAGCTCGTGGTGGCCGGCCGCGCAGACCCGGCCCGGACGGGCCGCCGCCACACGGCGGGCGTGCCGGGCCTCCTCCAGGGCACCGCGCAGCCCCTCGGGGGAGTGCACCGCGGCGCTGACACCCAGTGTCAGGCGGCCGTCGTCGGCGAGGCCTGCGGAGAGCGGTTCGTTCACGGCGGCGAGCAGCGCGTCGGCGTGCAGCGCCGGGTCGTCCTCGGCGCCGGTCGCGGCGTAGCCGGCGCCCGCGAGGTCCGGCACCGGTCCGGCGGCAGCGGGCAGCGGTACGAGGGCGACCGCCTCGTCGCCCGTGTGCGCGACCGCGATCCGGTCGGCGGAGTCGGGGCCGGTGACCGCCGGGTCGACCAGGATCTCCTCCAGCAGCGCCTGGGCGACGGGGCCGCCCGCGATGCCGGATGTGCCCGCGCCGCCCGTGGAGCCCGGCGCGCCCTCCACGTCCCAGTCGATCCGGGCGACGACGACCTGCCAGTGCGGGGCGGTGCCGAGGCCGGGCAGCAGGACCGGGGCGGCGACCCGCAGCCTGGCCGCGATCTCGGTGGGCGCGGCACCCGTCTGGACCAGCTCCAGGACCTCCTGGGCGAGTCTGCGGCGTACCGTGCGGGCCGCGTCGCGCCGGTCCCGTTCGACCGCGATCAGCTGGGTGACGCCCTGGAGCAGATCCAGCCGGGCAGCCGGCCAGTCGCTCGCGTCGGCCTCCACCGCGAGCAGCCAGTCGGAGAGGAACGACTCGCGGACATCGCGGGACGCGGGGGCGGCACCCCTGCCGGTGTTCCGGATCGGGAACAGCGAATACGTGGTGCCGTCGACGGTGGCCCGGTGCGGACCCCGGCGGCCGGTGCGGGTGGCGGCCAGATGCCGGCCGGCCAGCACCGCGCCGACCGGGCCGGGCAGCGGTGCACCGGCGCCCGCGATCTGCCGACCGGTGGGGGAGAGCACCCAGGCGTGCAGATCAAGGTCCGAGCCGAGCAGATCGAGGACCACCTCCGGGCCGCCGCCGGCCGGACCCGAGGTCATCAGCCTGCGGTGCCGGTCCACGACTGCCGCCAGGTCGCCCGCCCGCTCGCCGGACACCTGGCGCACCACATGCTCGGTGATCGTTGCGAACGCGACGGTTTCATGGACGGCGAAGAGGGGGAGCCGGTGCCGCGCGCACGCCTCGACCAGATCGTCGGGGATGTCACCGAGCTCCGCCTCGCCGACCGCGAGTCCGGCGACCCCGGCGCCCGCCAGGATCCGTACGAACGGCTCCGAGTCGGCCGCGTCCCGGCGCCACGCCAGGCCCGTCAGGACCAGCTCCCCGCCGGCCAGGTAGCGGCTCGGGTCCCGCAGGTCGGTGGTCATGACGCCGCGGACGGACCGGTCGAGCTCGTCCTCGCCACCGAGCAGCCGCAGGCCCAGCGCATCGGTTTCCAGCAGTGCGCGCAGCCGCATCTCGTTGCCGCCGATCTCTTTCGTTGGTGCGGGTGAAAACTGGGTATTGCGGTGAGGTTACTGATCCCCGCTATTCGTTCGAATCTACAAGACGAGGACGGAGACCAGCCAACTCCTTCATGTTTTCGGTGACTGCACCATGTGGAGTCCCGGTTGTGTACTGGGTCACACATCGCGTGAGACCGGTCGGCGCATGGGGGGTGCGAGAAGGAGCGGGGCTGGGTGCGTGCAGCTGCAAGGCGGAGGATGGAGGCAACGCGGAGCGTTGGTGACTGACGACAACGCCGCAGATGTGCGCACCCAGCCCCGCGACGCCGCCTCCCATGTGCCGGCCGGTCCTCACAGCACATGAACAAGCCGATCGAGGGCCGGCCGTCCCCAGCCCCAGCGAACGACCGAATGAGAAGAAGAGAGCCACTCATGGACTTCCTTCGCCCCGCCAGCTGGGAGGAGGCGCTCGCCGCCAAGGCCGAGCACCCGACGGCTGTCCCCATTGCGGGCGGCACCGATGTGATGGTCGAGATCAACTTCGACCACCGGCGGCCCGAGTACCTCCTGGACCTGAACCGCATCGGTGAGCTGACCGAGTGGGATGTGGGCCAGGAGAGCGTGCGGC
Source organism: Streptomyces sp. NPDC048411 (assembly GCF_040704695.1). Classification (NCBI taxonomy): domain Bacteria; kingdom Bacillati; phylum Actinomycetota; class Actinomycetes; order Kitasatosporales; family Streptomycetaceae; genus Streptomyces; species Streptomyces sp. NPDC048411. The sequence continues at coordinate 10,567 of NZ_JBEZKL010000123.1, read as the reverse complement.
TCGGCGCCTCCGTGCCGTACAGCCACATCATGGAGCACCTGCGGGCCGAGCTGCCCGGCCTGGCGCTCGCCTCGCACACCGTCGCATCCCCGCAGATCCGCAACCGCGGAGGCGTCGGCGGCAACCTGGGTACCGCGTCGCCCGCCGGTGACGCCCACCCGGCTCTGCTCGCCGCGGGTGCCGAGGTCGAGGCCGAATCCGTACGCGGAACCCGGATGATCCCCATCGACGCCTTCTACACCGGCGTCAAGCGCAACGCCCTCGAACCGGACGAGCTGATCCGGGCCGTGCACATCAAGAAAGCCGACGGGCCGCAGCAGTACTCCAAGGTCGGCACCCGCAACGCGATGGTCATCGCCGTCTGTGCCTTCGGCCTGGCCCTGCACCCGGAGACCCGCACAGTCCGTACCGGCATCGGTTCCGCCGCCCCGACACCCATCCGGGCGAAGGAGGCCGAGGAATTTCTGAACGCCGCGCTCGAAGAGGGCGGGTTCTGGGACAGCCGCACGATCATCACACCGTCCATCGCCGCGCAGTTCGCCGCGCTCGCCGCCGGCGCCTGCAACCCGATCGACGATGTGCGCGGCACCGCCAACTACCGCAGGCACGCGGTGGGGATCATGGCCCGCCGCACCCTCGGCTGGACCTGGGAGTCGTACCGCGGCAACGGCCGCAGCACCGAAGGAGCTGCCTGATCATGCGCGTCAATTTCACGGTCAATGGCCGTAAGCAGGAGGCCGACGACGTCTGGGAGGGCGAGTCCCTCCTCTACGTGCTGCGCGAGCGGATGGGCCTGCCCGGTTCCAAGAACGCCTGCGAGCAGGGCGAATGCGGCTCCTGCACGGTCCGCCTGGATGGCGTCCTGGTCTGTGCCTGTCTGGTCGCCGCAGGTCAGGTGGAGGGCCGCGAGGTCGTCACCGTGGAGGGTCTCGCCGACTTCGCCGCCCACCGCGCCGAGGCGCACCCCGGCCGGGGCTGCGCCTCCGGCGCCTGCGGGACCACGCTCGACCAGGCCCGCCGGTGGGAGGCCAAGCCGACCGGTGAGCAGCCCCGCCACACCGGCGAACTCTCCCCGATCCAACAGGCGTTCATCGACGCGGGCGCCGTCCAGTGCGGCTTCTGCACCCCCGGCCTGCTCGTCGCCGCCGATGAACTGCTGGAGCGCAACCCGGAACCGTCCGACGCGGACATCCGCGAGGCGCTCTCCGGCAACCTCTGCCGCTGCACCGGCTACGAGAAGATCCTCGACGCGGTCCGCCTCGCGGCCGCCCGCGCGGAAGAAACGGTCTGACGATGGGCGTTACCGGCTCCCCCACGAACATCAACCAGGGCACCCGCACCAAGGGCGGCATCGGCGAGTCCACGCTCCGCCCCGACGGCATCCTGAAGGTCACCGGCGAGTTCGCCTACTCCTCGGACATGTGGCACGAGGACATGCTCTGGGGCCACACGCTGCGCTCCACGGTCGCGCACGCCGAGATCGTCTCGATCGACACCTCCGAGGCGCTCGCCACCTCCGGCGTCTATGCCGTGCTCACCTACGACGACCTGCCGACCTCGGTGAAGAACTACGGCCTGGAGATCCAGGACACCCCCGTTCTCGCCCACGGCAAGGTCCGTCACCACGGCGAACCGGTGGCGCTCGTCGCCGCCGACCACCCGGAGACCGCCCGCCGCGCCGCCGCGAAGATCAGGATCGACTACCGCGAGCTGCCCGTCATCACCGACGAGGCCTCCGCCACGGCGCCCGACGCGATCCTCGTCCACGAGGGCCGGCGCGACCACCACGCCGGACACGTCCCGCACCAGAACATCGTCCACCGCCAGCCCATCGTCCGCGGTGACGCGGCCGCCGCCGCGGCCCGCGCCGATGTGATCGTCAGTGGCGAGTACGTCTTCGGCATGCAGGACCAGGCCTTCCTCGGCCCCGAGTCCGGCCTGGCGGTCCCCGCCGAGGACGGCGGTGTCGATCTGTACGTCGCCACGCAGTGGCTGCACTCCGACCTCCGCCAGATCGCCCCCGTCCTCGGCCTGCCCGAGGACAAGGTCCGCATGACGCTCTCCGGCGTCGGCGGCGCCTTCGGCGGCCGCGAGGACCTGTCGATGCAGATCCACGCCTGCCTGCTGGCGCTCCGCACCGGCAAGCCGGTCAAGATCGTCTACAACCGGTTCGAGTCCTTCTTCGGGCACGTCCACCGCCACCCCGCGAAGCTCTGGTACGAGCACGGCGCGACCCGCGACGGCAAACTCACCCACATGAAGTGCCGCATCGTGCTGGACGGCGGCGCCTACGCCTCCGCCTCCCCGGCCGTCGTCGGCAACGCCTCCTCGCTCTCCGTCGGCCCGTACGTCATCGACGACGTCGACATCGAAGCGATCGCGCTCTACACCAACAACCCGCCGTGCGGCGCCATGCGCGGCTTCGGCGCGGTCCAGGCGTGCTTCGCGTACGAGGCGCAGATGGACAAGCTCGCGGCCGAACTGGGCATGGATCCGGTCGAGTTCCGGCAGCTCAACGCCATGGAGCAGGGCACCCTCCTGCCGACCGGACAGGTCGTCGACTCACCGGCCCCGGTCGCCGAGCTGCTGCGCCGGGTCAAGGCCAGGCCGCTGCCGCCCGAGCGGCAGTGGGAGGTCGCCGGCGAGCAGGCCGACGTACGGGCGCTGCCCGGCGGCCTGTCCAACACCACCCACGGCGAAGGCGTCGTACGCGGCATCGGTTACGCGGTCGGTCTCAAGAACGTCGGCTTCTCCGAGGGCTTCGACGACTACTCGACCGCCCGGGTCCGCATGGAGGTCGTCGGCGGCGAACCGGTCGCCACCGTGCACACCGCGATGGCGGAGGTCGGGCAGGGCGGCGTCACCGTCCACGCCCAGATCGCCCGCACCGAGCTCGGCGTCTCCCAGGTCACCATCCACCCGGCCGACACCCAGGTCGGCTCGGCCGGATCCACCTCGGCCTCCCGGCAGACATACGTCACCGGTGGCGCCGTGAAGCACTCCTGCGAGGCCGTCCGCGAGAAGGTCCTGGAGATCGGCCGCCGCAAATTCGGTACGTACCACCCCGCCTGGGCCACCGCCGAGCTGCTCCTCGAAGACGGCAAGGTCGTCACCGACGGCGGCGAGGTGCTGGCCGATCTGGTCGGCGTACTGGAGGACGAGGCGGTCGACATCGAGCTCGAGTGGCGCCACCGGCCCACCGAGGCATTCGACCTGCGCACCGGCCAGGGCAACGGCCACGTCCAGTACTCCTTCGCCGCGCACCGCGCGGTCGTCGAGGTCGACACCGAACTCGGCCTCGTCAAGGTCATCGAACTGGCCTGCGCCCAGGACGTCGGCAAGGCCCTCAACCCGCTGTCCGTCGAAGGACAGATCCAGGGCGGCACCACCCAGGGCCTGGGCGTCGCCGTCATGGAGGAGATCATCGTCGACCCGAAGACCGCGAAGGTACGCAACCCGTCCTTCACGGACTACCTGATCCCCACCATCCTCGACACGCCGACCATCCCGGTCGATGTGCTCGAACTCGCCGACGACCACGCCCCGTACGGGCTCCGTGGTGTCGGCGAGGCACCGACCCTGTCGTCGACCCCGGCCGTCCTCGCAGCGATCCGGAACGCGACGGGTCTGGAGCTGAACAGGACGCCGGTGCGCCCCGAGCACCTCACCGGCACCTGACCGACAGCTCCCGCCGAACTCTCCGGGCGGAGCGTGCCTGCCAGGAACGTCGGGTCCGCCGCCCGCACCGCCCGGAGAACTCATGCACCGCACCGCTCGCGGTCCTCGGCACCACCGAGCGGTACCGCATCCGCCGTACCGCTCGGCCGGAAACACCCGCAGTACCCGCACATCCACTCTGCATGAACAGTTCGTCTCGGGCCGTCCCCCGGGTCGTGCAGCCAAGCAGTCATCCCAAATCCCGCAGCACGAGTCTCCATCGCGGGTGCCCCTGTGAACCTTGGGAGTCAGGCATCATGACCCAGCAGTCAGTGGAGTCCAGGACCACCGCGGAGGAGGCGGGCCCCGGCTCGCGCGTCCCCGCCGGCAGATCCTGGCTCGACCGGTACTTTCACATTTCCGAGCGTGGATCCACGGTGGCGCGCGAAGTGCGCGGCGGCGTCACCACCTTCATGGCCATGGCGTACATCCTCCTGCTCAACCCGCTCATCCTCGGCGGCAAGGACGTCGAAGGACATTTGCTCAGCCGGCCGGGACTGATCACCGCCACCGCGCTCGCCGCGGCCGCGACCACCCTGCTGATGGGCTTCGTCGGCAAGGTGCCCTTGGCGCTCGCGGCCGGGCTCAGCGTCTCCGGCGTCCTCTCGTCGCAGGTCGCCCCCGCAATGTCCTGGCCGCAGGCCATGGGCATGTGTGTGATGTACGGCCTGGTGATCTGCCTCCTGGTGGTCACCGGCCTGCGTGAGCTGATCATGAATGCGATCCCGCTCGCGCTGAAGCACGGCATCACGATGGGCATCGGCCTGTTCATCGCCCTGATCGGCCTCGTCAAGGCCGGATTCGTGCACGAGAACCCGGCTCCCGGCGGCGGTCCCGTCTCTCTCGGCCTGACCGGTGAACTGGCCGGCTGGCCGGTGCTGATCTTCTGCGTGACCCTGCTGCTGATCTTCATGCTGCAGGCGCGCAACATCCCCGGTGCGATCCTCATCGGCATCGTCGTCGGCACCCTGATCGCCATGGTCATCAACACGGTCGGCGACATCGATCCCAAGGCCTGGTACAGCGGTGCGCCGGAGCTCAAGGGCAGCGCGGTCTCCTCGCCGGACTTCTCGCTCTTCGGAAACGTCGATTTCGGCGGCTGGGGCGACGTCGGCGCGATGACGGTCGGCTTCATCGTCTTCACCCTCGTGCTGGCCGGCTTCTTCGACGCGATGGCCACCATCATCGGCGTCGGCACGGAGGCCGGGCTCGCCGACGACAAGGGCCGGATGCCCGGCCTGTCCAAGGCGCTGTTCATCGACGGCGCAGGCGGTGCGATCGGCGGCGTCGCCGGAGGCTCCGGTCAGACCGTGTTCGTCGAGTCGGCGACCGGCGTCGGCGAAGGTGCCCGCACCGGCCTCGCGTCCGTCGTCACGGGACTCTTCTTCGCGGCCTGTCTGTTCTTCACCCCGCTCACCGCGATCGTGCCCGCCGAGGTGGCTTCCGCCGCCCTGGTCGTCATCGGCGCGATGATGATGCAGAACGCCCGCCATGTGGACTGGAGCGATCGCGCCGTCGCGATCCCGGTCTTCCTGACCGTGGTCCTGATGCCCTTCACCTACACCATCACCACCGGTGTCGCAGCCGGTGTCATCTCCTACGTGGCCATCAAGGCGGCCCAGGGCAGGGCCCGGGAGACAGGCGGCTTCATGTGGGGGCTCACGGTGATCTTCGTCATCTACTTCGCCCTGCACCCGATCGAGAGCTGGCTCGGCGTCAGCTGACCTCCCGCTCCTCCACACCTCGCTTAAGGAGACACGCCATGCTGGACATCGCCGAAGAGCTTCACCGGTGGGTCGGGCAGGGACGCGATTTCGCCGTCGCCACGGTCGTGGCGGTCGGCGGGAGCGCGCCCCGGCAGCCGGGAGCCGCCCTCGCCGTCGACCGCGACGGCAACGCGATCGGTTCGGTCTCCGGCGGGTGTGTGGAGGGTGCGGTGTACGAGCTGTGCCAACGGGCCCTCGACGACGGCATCACCGTACGGGAGCAGTTCGGCTACAGCGACGAGGACGCCTTCGCGGTCGGTCTGACCTGCGGCGGCATCATCGGCATCCTGGTGACACCGGTCCGCGCGGACGACCCCGCACGCCCGGTGTTCGCCGCCGCGCTCGCTGCCGCGGCGGCAGGGCGGGAGGCGGCGGTGGTACGGATCACCGACGGCCCCGCCGAACTCCTCGGCCGCCCCCAACTCGTCCACCCCGACGGTTCGTACGAGGGTGGGCTGGGCGGACATCCGGAGCTGGACCGCACCGCCGCGGCCGAGGCCCGCGCCATGCTGGACGCGGGCGGCACCGGCCCTGTCACCATCGGCGCCGAGGGGTCACGCTGCGGCCGCCCCCTCGTCCTGCTCGTCGAATCGAGCGTTCCGCCGCCCCGGATGATCGTCTTCGGGGCCATCGACTTCGCCGCCGCCCTGGTCCGGGCCGGCAAATTCCTCGGGTACCACGTCACCGTGTGCGACGCCCGCCCCGTCTTCGCCACGGCGGCCCGCTTTCCCGACGCCGACGAGATCGTCGTCGACTGGCCGCACCGCTACCTCGCGGCGACCGCCGTCGACGCGCGCACCGTGCTCTGCGTGCTCACCCATGACGCCAAGTTCGATGTTCCGCTGCTGGAAAGGGCGTTGAAGCTTCCGGCCGCGTACGTCGGCGCGATGGGCTCGCGCCGCACCCATCTGGAACGCAACGACCGGCTGCGCGCGGTCGGCGTCACCGAACTCGAACTGGCCCGGCTGCACTCGCCGATCGGCCTCGACCTCGGAGCACGTACCCCCGAGGAGACCGCGCTCTCCATCGCCGCCGAGATCGTCGCCGACCGGCGGGGTGGCAGCGGCGTCCCGCTCACCGGCGCACACACCCCGATCCACCACGAGGATCGCCGGCCGGTGGCCGGCCGCATCTCCTCGGTGGCCTGACCGGCTCTCGGACCGCGACAAGGGAGATCGAACGTTTCCGGCGCCTGCTCCGTCATAGGTGTGAGAAAGGGGCTGGGAATGGCCCGATGGCACAGAGCAGAGTCCCCGGACCGTGAACCGACCCTCGCGGAAGCGCCTGTCCGACGGACGGGCTCGAAGCGTGCCTCCGGGCGGCGGACCTCACCCGCGGTCGCCGCCGGCCGTGAACACCGCGCAGAGCAGCACCGGGGCCGCGGCCAGGGCAAAGCACGCCGCGAGCGGCAGATGCCCCAGCATCGGACCGACCACGGCTGTTCCGCTCGAGGACCCGGCATTGACGGCGGTGTTGACCCATGCGCCGGCCTGCGTACGGCTGCCCGCGCCGACCGACTCGTCCGCGATCAGGTATGCCGTGGTCATGGCCGGGGCGACGAACAGCCCGGCGACGGCGACCGCGCCGACCAGCACGTACAGGTTCGGTGACAGCCCGGCCGCGAGCAGGCACAGCCCCAGGGCGACGGCAAGTGCCGTCAGTCGCAGCCGACTCGACGCACGCCACGAGACGGCGCCGTACGCCAGGCCACCGACGGCGCTCCCTGCGGAGAGCGCCGCCAGGACCCAGGCCGCGGCCGCATCCTGGTCGTGCCGGTCGGTGAAGGCCACCACCAGCAGATCCAGCGCCCCCAGGCACAGCCCCACCCCGGCCACGACCACCACCGCGTGACGCAACCCGGCCGCGCAGAGCAGTGGTTTCGCGGACGGTGCCGCGGGAAGTGGCTTCGTCCTCGGTGGACGGGGGCCCGTAGCGCGTACTGCCGGAGAGGTCACCAGGGCCAACGCCCCGACCAGCACCAGCGTGGCGCTGACCGCCACACCGGCCGCGGGTTCGGCGAACCTCACCAGCAGCCCCACCAGCAAGGGCCCGGTGACGAAGAGGAGTTCCTCGGCCACGCCGTCCAGGCTGTAGGCGCGCTGGAGCAGCTCCCTGTCGGGCATGAGGCTGCTCCACAGGGTCCGCATCACGGGCCCCAGTGGTGGTGTGCAGGCACCGGCGATCACGGCCCAGACGCACAGCCGGAAACCCGACGCACCGGGCTGCCAGGTCACGTGGGCCAGGACCGAGAGGAGCAGCGCATACGCGATGGCCAGGGGCGGCAGCGCGCGTCGTGGCCCGTACCGGTCGATCAGCGCGGCACGGGCGGGGGAGAGGAAGACGCTGGTCGCTCCGAACAGGGCCATGACGGCGCCCGCCACGGAGTATGAACCGGTGGCGTCCTTGACCGCCAGAGTCAGGGAGAGGGAGATCATCCCGTACGACAGCCGCCCCAGCAGCGCGGCACCGAAGGTGCGGGAAGCATGACGGGTGCGCAGGACCGTTGCGTAGGAGGGGGTGTGGGAGGGCGTGGGCGAAGGCGAAAGCATGAGGATCGTTCCTCGGGAAGGCAGCGCGGACGTGGCGCGCTGTGTGCGTGCAGGGACACCGGTGTGCCGCACCCGGTGTGACGGGCGCGGTCAGTGCGGGGTCCTACGCACAGAGGAGGAACATGCGTGCAAATTTAGCAGGAGGCCGGCGAGCGGCACATGGCTCGGCCGACACCCGGCTGCACCGTCGTCGAACCGGCTCGCCCGGCGCTCGAACCGAGCCCGTGCCGCTCCGTCCACACGGTGAGCGCCATGGCGATCGCCTCCGGCCGGTCCTCCGGCGCCAGGTGACCGGCCGGACCGCAGTGCACGGTCTCCAGGCTCGCGATGTTCGCTGCGCGGCAGGGCGTTGTCAGTGTCCGACCATGGCTCGATCGTGCTGGGCACTGATGGCTGCGGCATGGACTGGCACCTCGTCGTCACCGGACCCCATCGCGGTCACATCTGGCACATCACCGGTGAGGGGGCCCTTCCGTTCGGTGCCGAGTTCGGCTTCACCACCGGTGAACCGGGATTCGCGGGATGGGTGGCGCACTGGGCCGCGAACAAGCCGTGGTTCGATGCTCCGGAGGTCGAGTCCGGCGCTGCGTAGCGCAGGTGTCGGACGGCTTCGGGCCGTTCTTTCCTGTTCCGCGAGGCGCTTGGCCTTGGCCCAGGCGACATGCGGACGGGCGGTGCGGGCGGAATCCGCGCCGCACCGCCCGTACCGGCGTCTGCTGCCGCTCTGCCGGGTCAGCGCCCTGCCTGCAGCGCCGCCCAGGTGCCGCTGTCGACGATCCCGTCCACCGTCAGCCCGCGGTCGCTCTGATAGGTGCGCACCGCCGTCACCGTGTCCGGGCCGAAGGTCCCGTCGGCGTCCACGGTCGTGCCGAGCGCCGCGGTCAGCGAGCGCTGGAGCCGCTTCACATCCGTGCCCGAGCCCCCCTGCTTCAGCGTCGGCACGGCCCCGGCCGACAGCAGCGCCGTCCAGGTCCTCGCGCCGACGATGCCGTCCGCGCCCAGTCCGCGGGCCGTCTGGAACGTCTTGACCGCGGTCAGCGTGGCCGGGCCGAATCGCCCGTCCACTGCGCCCGCGTCGAAGCCCTGCGCTGTCAGCAGCCGCTGCACCGCCTTGACCTGAGTGCCCGTCGATCCGCTCTGCTGGGTGGCGTACGAGGCGAAGCTCAGCCCGTCACTGCTGCCGCCACTGTCGTCGCCCCCGACGTAGCTCATGTAGCGGGCCCAGTCCCAGTACGTGCCCGGGTCGGTGTGGTCGCTGCCCGCCGCCTCGCTGTGGCCGATGATGTGCGCCCGGTCCTTCGGGATGCCGTATCTGTCGCACAGGGCGCTGGTCAGGGCGGCCGAGGAGCGGTACATCGCATCCGTGAACCAGGACGGGTCGTCGATGAATCCCTCGTGCTCGATGCCGAGCGCCCAGGCGTTCGCGCCCCGGGCGTGGTACGCGGTGTCGCTGTTGCGGACCATCTGCGTGATCTGCCCGTCGGAGGAGCGGATCACGTAATGGGCGCTCACCTCGGACGTGGGGTCCTGGAACCAGCTGATCGAGCCCGAGTACGAGCCCTGCGTGACATGGATGATCACCTTGTTGATCGGCGCCGACCGGCCCTTGGTGAAGTTGTTCGGGTCGGCCGGGGCCCACAGGGCCGACGGATAGTCGGGGCTCTGGGTGCGTGACCCGCGGTCGGAGAAGGAGCCCTTCTCCGGGGCGACCGGGCGGGCGGTCACCGAGACCCGCTCGCCGCCGGGGACGGTGGTGACGATCCCGTTCGCGAGGAACGTGTAGACGGCGTCGGCGTAGAGGGCGGCGGCGCGGCCCGTCATGCCGCTGTACCGCGCCACGGCCGGGTACCAGGCGTTGATGTCATCGCGCTCGTCGCCGTCGAGGCCGATGCGGTCCGCGTACGCGCGCAGCACGGCCGCGCCGCCGAGGATATTGGCCGCGGTGTCCCGCCGGAGCTTCGACAGCGGCGCGCCGGTGAGTGCGGCCGCTGTTTCCAGCGTGTGGTTCCTGGGGTTGCTGACCAGGTGCATCACGCCGTACCCGTTCGCCTGGCTGGGGTGCCCGGCGTGGCCGTCGAGGTGCGTTTCGCCGTAACCGACGGCGGCGAGCAGGTCGCGCGGTACGTCGAACTCCCGTGCCGCCCGCGCGAACGCCTGGTTCATGGAGGAGCCGGCGGTGACCGGAGGGGGTGCGGCGAGGACCGGCGTGCCGGTCGCCGCGAGCGCGGTGGCGGTGAGAGCCACCAGCACGGATGCGCGGCCCCTCGTGTGGGCTGCGGCGCGTCTGGGCATACCTGCTCCTGCTCTGTGGGGGAGAAAGAACGGCCCCCGGACCCCAGTGGGGTGGGTCGAGGGCCGCGAAGCGGGCTCAGGCTATCCATGCGTCCAGGGCATGAAAGACATTTACCTGCGTGTCGAACTCCCCGTCACCCCGGCAGAGTTGGCCAGCGAGACAGCTAGGGCGTGTTTCGAAAGTCCCGCCTGGCCCGCCCTATGGGGGGAGGTCGCTACTTTCGAAAGAAGCCGGCGGGATGC
>NZ_JBEZKL010000122.1:0-22097 GCF_040704695.1 Streptomyces sp. NPDC048411 | reverse complement strand
CAGAACCGTCGGGACACCGCCGCGGCCAGGCGATTCTTCCGCAAACTCCTGAAGAAGACCGGCACAGTGCCGAGGGTGCTCGTTACCGACAAGCTTCGCTCCTACGGCGCGGCCCACCGCGAGGTCATGCCCTCCGTCGAGCACCGCTCCCACAAGGGCCTGAACAACCGGGCCGAGAACAGCCACCAGCCCACGCGGCAACGCGAACGCGCGATGAAGGGCTTCCGCTCCGCCGGCGCAGCCCAGCGGTTCCTGTCCGCGTTCAGCGGCATCTCGCCCCACTTCCGGCCCCGACGCCACCTGCTCACCGCCACCGACTACAGAGCCGAGATGACCGCCCGCTTCGCGATCTGGGAGCAGATCACCGGAGTCGCCTGCCTGCCCACCATGGCCTGAGAGCAGGCCCGCACCGCGGGCCCGCCACGCCCCGACGCGCCGTCAGGCACCCGCACACCCAACAACGTGACAACGCCGTGTGGCCAGTGCGGGTGGCACGGCGGTTCCATGCATGCGGACTTCGTGGCATCTGAAGCAGAACGCCGCCTCGAACAGCGCCAGGTCGAGAGTGTCCGCGTACGCCCGGACGCTCCAACCCGGCGAGAAGCCGCAGCGGTGCTGCTCACTGCCGGGCAAGCTCTCGATCAGGGCCAGGACGCTGGCTGCCTCGCTCCCGATCCAGTGGACACCCGCCCTGCCGGGATACGGGTCGCCCCGTTTTGTCGGGAGTTCGGAGATCCTTACGACCTCCAGCAGCACAGTGGTGGCTACGGCTTCGGCGGGGAGCTGCATGTGCGTAGTCTGCCCTCGCCCAGTACCGGGGCGGTGCGCCTGCCTCTGATGACGGTGATGTCTGTGGCGCTGGCCTGTGCGGACGCACCGGTCATCGTACGCCGCCGCCGTCAGTGACGGAAACCGTGCTCAATAGGCGGTCGCCTCACGGGCCGACTGATGCTCTCAGTCACAGGTCTGTGGCCAGCGGGTTTGTCCGATGTCGGTGTCGAGGAGGTCGAGGAGGTGGAGTTGGACGCCGCGGGTGATCTGGACGGTGGGCGGGTCGGTGATGTTGCCGATCCGCAGGGTGAGTTCGCCGAGGTGGTAGAAGATCATGCGGCCGGTGGGGCGGACGCGGCGGTTGTCGGGGTAGAGGCCGCTCATGGTCTGCTCGGGGCCGAGCGCCCGTCTGACCTGCCGCTCGATCAGGCAGAAGACCAGCAGGGCCAGGCAGATGACCTGGATCAGGGCGGCGACGCGCCGGTTGTGCTGCACGAAGATGGGTGCGACCGCGAGGGGGCCCTTGAAGTCGTGGTAGCGGCGCTCGACCGCACCCTGGCCCTTGTAGTGGATCAGGGCCTGCCCGGCGTCTGCCTGGCCGGCGGGGACGGACGTCAGCAGTGCGTACCAGCCGTCGACCGCAGCTTCGGCCTTCAGCACGCCGGTGTCGAAGTGCCAGGCCAGGACCGGGGTGCCGTCCTCGGTATCGGTGACGGTCCAGCGCAGACAAGAGGTGACACGGCGCTTGGCGGCGATGACACCGATCCGGGCGACGATCTTCTCCCGGGTCTTGTAGTGGCGTCCGCCAGCCGCAGCGGTGAGCTTGTCCAGGTCCTCGGTGGCCTTGGCCAGGCGTTTGTCCCGGGCGGCTTGCTGGCCGGCGGCGTTCGCGGTGGAGTGGACCAGGAGCCGTCGCACGGTAAGCGGCGGATCGCTCTTGCGGGGCCCGGTCAAGGTGTGGGTGTCTTCCAACACGCGGTAGGTCTCGCGCCGCTCGGCGGGTTTACCCGCCTCCCGGTCCGGCGTCCAGTCCACGACAGCGGCCTGCGCGAGATCGAGAGCGGCATAGACCTCGTCCTTGACCTGCGCGGCCGGGGCCGGGGCGATGAACTGAACCCCGGCCGCCAGCAGGGCACGGATGTTGGAGTAGGACACCAGCTTGGAGTCGGCGACCATTAGGAAGTCACGCTCGCCGGCCATGGCCCGCAGGTCCTTCATCGCGCCGACGACCTGGCTGACCTCGGCCGCACCTCCGCCGAAGACCCGGGCATGGAGCGGGATGCCGCCGTCGGCCGACACCGCAAGTCCGGCCTGGACCTGCTTCAGATCGAAGCGCCGGTCCTTGGGATGCCCGTAGCCGATGACGGGGAAGTCCTCGTCCTGGCCCTCGACCGGGAAAGTCCCGTGCACGGACATGCTGGTCATGTCCCAGTGCATCCGGGCCACATCGATCCCGAACTCAGCGATCGCCCGCGCCCCGACCGTGCCCGCGATGTGCTCCAGGTGCGGAGCGATCGCATCCAGTGCCCGGGCCAGACGGTCATCATTGAGCAGACCGGGCTCGATCCCGAAGACCTCTTCCACCGCCCAGCACCTGGCCCAGTCCTCCACCCGCACCAGTGGCGCGGGCGACGTCAGCCGGTTGGCCACCAACGCCTCGATCACCTGCCCGTGCGTCACCAGCGCACTCGCGCCACCAGGACACACCTCGTCGACGATCCCGGCGACATCCAGCCGGCGCAGAAACTCGGCAGCGACAGGCAGAGCGCCCAGACGCTTCTCCACCACGGACGTCACCGCCACTTCAAGGCGCTGACGCTGAGACCGTGGCCGCGGGGACCGGGAAGTCATCGACACACCCACCCAACGCCACACACCCGGCCCAGGACACCCCCCGGCCGGTCACACCATACGAATCAACGACCCGCGAAGTACGGGGCTAGGCGGCGCGCGCCGCCTGACCGCGTTCCGGTGATCACCCGACAAAGACGGTGCGGAGAATGTCGGGTGACCGGGGCAGGTATCGCCGCACGATGGGGGCATGGATGACACGACCTTGGTTGCCCGTTTCCTCCGCGACGGTTTCGTGAAGTTGGAGGGCGCCGTCGCGCCGCGCGTGGCCGCGGACTGCGCGCGGCTGCTGTGGCGGGAGACGGGCTGCGACCCGGACGACCCGTCGACGTGGACGCAGCCCGTGCACTGGGTGGGCGGCATGGCTCAGGGACCGTTTGCCGCCGCTCCCAACTCCCCGTCCCTGCAGCGCGCGTACGACCTGCTCGTCGGCGCGGGACGCTGGGAGCCGCGCTACTCGCTGGGCACGTTCCCGCTGCGCTTTCCGCACGAGGAGGAGCCGGACGACGCGGGCTGGCACATCGAGGGGAGCTATCTGCCGGAGGGCGAGAGCTGGTACTTCACGAATCTGCGCTCCCAGGGCCGGGCGCTGCTCATGCTGTTCCTGTTCAGCGAGGTCGGCGAGGAGGACGCCCCGACCCGGATCCGGGTCGGCTCACACCTCGACGTGCCGAAGGTGTTGGAGAAGTACGGGGAGGACGGGGCGAGCGGGCTGACCCTCGCCCCCGATCTGGTGGCGGCGTCCGACCACCGGCCACTCGCCCTTGCGACCGGGTCCCCGGGCGACGTCTTCCTGTGCCATCCGTTCCTGGTGCACGCGGCGCAACCGCACCATGGGGTGCGGCCACGCTTTATGGCGCAGCCGCCGCTGATGCCGGCAGCACCGTACGAACTGGAGCGGGCCGACGGCGCGTACTCACCCGTGGAGATTGCGATCCGCCGGGGTCTGGGACGGGACACTCCCGGTCCGGACGGAGACGGCACCGACCGCAGCGCCGGATAGACGTGCTTCACGACCATCGCCGGCAAAGTGGTCGTGAGAAGGGAAAGAGAAAGGAGGCCGGGCATGCTGGAGCGGCTGAACCAGGCCATGGAGCACATCGAGGGCCATCTCGACCAGGACCTTGACGTGAAGGAACTGGCACGCATCGCCGCCACCTCGGAGCACCACCTGCGCCGGATGTTCTCCGCGCTCGCGGGAATGCCCCTGCTGGAGTACGTCCGGCGCCGCCGGCTCACCCTCGCGGGCGCCGAGGTACTCGCGGGACGTGAGACGTTGCTGGAGATCGCTGTGCGCTACGGCTACGGCTCCGGCGAGGCGTTCGCGCGAGCATTCCGTGCCATGCACGGCATCGGACCCGGCGAGGCCCGGCGTACCGGCGCCGCACTCACCTCCCAGTCCCGGATGGCCTTCCGCCTCACCATTGAGGGGAGCAGCAGTATGCGATACCGCGTCGTGGACAAGGCGGACTTCACCGTCGTCGGGCTCAAAACCCGGGTACCGCTGGTGCATTCGGGTCCAAACCAGGTGATCATGGACTTTGTCCGTGGGATCGATCCGCAGACCCTGGAGCGCCTGGAGAAGCTGTCGGACCAGGAGCCGCACGGCATCGTAGCGGTCTGCGACGGCATGGACCCTGGCCGCGCCGAGGGCACTTTCCTCGACTACCACCACGGCGTGATCACCTCCGCGGCCGCTCCGGAGGGCACGACCACGTTGGCGGTCCCGGCCGGCACGTGGGCGGTCTTCACCACCTCCGGGCCGGCGCCGCAGGCCATCCAGGAGCTGTGGCGGGACGTATTCACCGAGTGGTTCCCGTCGAACCCGTACCGCACCCGCACCGGCCCTGAGATCCTGCGCGCCCGCCTGTCGCCGCAGAAGACCGAGGTCGACGCCGAACTGTGGCTAGCCGTGGAGCCTGAGCACTGCTGAGTCAGCGGCACCCTGTCGAGCACTTCGACATTGTCCCCGCCTGTCGGCAAACGATCCTTTTCCGACAGGTGGGGAGCCGGGGAAGCCCACCCGACGGCCTGGGTCACGACCTGTCAAAACTTCTGACAGCAACACCGGTTTCCTGGTCCGTTCCTACTCGGCCCCCAACACGTTTCCTCCGTTGCTGTTCGGTGCAACCGTAGAAACGACTGCACCGAACAGCCCGTATCGCGCAATGTGACCAAACCACCCCTTGAGGCGATTCCGCCGGTTACCCCGTCGACCTGAGCGGCGAGCAGCTGGCCTGCTGTGCCACCGCCTGCGCACCCACCGAGCGGGCAAAGGCGAACGTCGCAGCATGGGCGAGCGGGACTTCATCACGCTCGAAGCCTTCGCCACCAGCCGGTTCCCCATCTGGGAACCGGCCGTGACCACCCGTACCAGCGACGTCGGCGTACGGCGGCTCACCGGGAATCTCCACACCTCTACGCGGGATCGCCACCTGGCAGCGGCCACGTTTCAGTAGGTCAGACCTGAGCATCACCCTCAGCTACATGTCACTTCGCCGTAGCTTCGGGAGCGGAGGGGCACAGCCGAGCCTGTCACTTCAAGATCATCCCGTGGCCCCTTTCGGGCTTACCTCGGCGATCCCCCGAGTAAAGGGCCGAGACCGGCGGAACCTGGAGCCGATACGCCCCAGGACATCACGCAAGGTCACCAGCGGGCTGGGTTCCTCGGGGAACTGACGGCAGTTGAATACGAGAGCCCACCAGTAGAGGCCGGACCCGGACGGGATTCGTCCGGGCCGGTCTCTGGCAAGTGAAAGGATCTCCAGAAGCTGACGAAGCATCAGTCAAAACCACAAGATCTAGTGGTTGGATGTCACCACGGCACAACATCTAGTGGTGCGGGGTCCGGTGATGGTCCGTCTGATCCGCTAGGATGAGATTGTCCTCAGCGGCAGAGATGCCGGAGAGGCCCCAACGGCCCATGCCCTGAGAAAGCTGGCCGCGGGGCTCTCCGTCGTGACGTCGTCGAGGGGTCATGTCCCGAACAGGAAGCAGGTACCAACCCAACGATGTCCGTCTACGACACTACCGGAACGCCGCACGTGCCCGGAAACTTCCCGAGCAGCCCGTCCCGCCGGCCGCGGCCCGGCTTCCTTCCCGAGCTGCCGCCCATGCAGACGCCCACGGTCATCATCATCGTGCTGTTCACGGTGGCCGTCGCTGCTGGCCAGTACGAGCTCGCGACCGCCCTCGGAACCCTCCTCGCGGCCCCGCAGTTTGCCCCGCAGAAGGTCTGACGCTCTATCACAGCGGCCCCGCACGTGCTGGCACGTGCGGGGCCACCGCCATGCCCGGCACTGCTGCCTGCCGTCCTGCACGGTCAGCTGGGACTTGTCCGACGTCCAGTTCTTGGTGTCGACGTACAGGGCGCCGGCGACCGTGAAGACGAGGTGGCCGAGGTTGGCCCGACTCCCGGGAGACGTGCGTGGGTTCGCGGATTCTTGGACGCCGTGACGCTGGAACTCACGCGTCATGCCGCCCGTTCAGTACCACCCGCGGTCGAGTTCCGGGCGTGTTAAGAATGCGACTCCGGTAATCCGAGGGGGAGCAAGGTGGCGTCAAGCAGCAGCAAGATCATCAAACTGGAACTGACTGCTCTCGGTAGCCGCCCGCGTAGCTGCCCGCCCGAGGCCCAGGGAGCCTGGAACTACCTTGTTGGCGCGCATGCAAGCGTCTCGGGGCTGTTCGACACCCTCCACGTCCTCCGGCTGAAGTCTGCGGAGGGGAGCGATCCACGGGGCCGACTGTCACACGACCAGACAGATCAGCTACGGGCAGCGCTCGTCTTCAGCTCGTCGGGACTGGATGCGTGTCTGCGTCGACTCCTGCGCGACGCGCTTCCCGTGCTCGTCAACGGCAACAACGACGCAGAGGGCAAGTTCAAGGCGTTCGTCAATGAGCAACTGAACGGCACGAAGGCGCCCAAGCACATCCGAAGCGCTCTGATCGACCGGGGCCCAAGGTCGCGCCTGATCGAGTCCTATGTAGACGCACTGACCGGATCGAGCCTCCAGCAGGTGTCAGACCTGCGCAAGGTAAGGGACGCCCTTGGGATAGCTCCCGCCGACATCCCCAACGCCGTGATCGAGAAGCTCGGCCCATTCTTCGCAGCCCGAAACGAGGTCGCGCACGAGCTTGACCTCGTGGAACCGAGCGGGAGGGGAACGACGACACGCCGCGGACGCAAGATGGCTGACGTCAGAGATCAATGTGACGAGGTTCTCCTCCAGGTCAGGGAGTTCGTTCGCCACTCAGCGAAGCTGATCCGCCAGTGCTGACGATCACGGCCACCGCCTCCTCAACCGTCTGACCGGCGGGCATTCCAGGTGTTGACCGCCGCCTTGCCCCACGGCTGTTCGAGGGCCTCGCCGGCTTCGGGGCCACTGGGACAGCTACCCCTGGCGGAAGAACTCCTGCGCCTCGGCAGCGACAGTCGTCAGCTCTTCGCCAGCGTCAATCACGGTCGCCACAGTGCACTCCCAGCCGCTGGAGAAGACGTCGGCTCGCAGGGTCCAGCTCAGACACACGTGACCGCCCGAACCAAACGTCGCTGCCACGACCAGTCCGTTGTTGACCCAAGACCGCTCGCCCTCCCAACCGCAAAAGTCGCGCGCAAGACCGTCGAGAAACTCGGTCAGGTATCCCGCACCGTCCCAGGCAGACACGGTCACCGCCCCGATCCGTGCGCGCAGGCCGTCATCGACAGCCTCCACGGCGAATACGACCTCGAACTCATCTGTCCGCGACCAGTCGAACAACCGGATAGAGGGCGCTTGCGACCCCACCCCCCGAACGACGAGCTCAACCTGCCCAGGAACCACCTCGACCAGACTCACCCACTGAGGATAAGGACGCCAACACGGCCCGGTCATCGCCACTACGACGCGGTGCCACGTCCCGTCGACGTTGGGGGCCACACCCAGACTCCCGGCAGGAGCATTACGGTCAGTAGTGATTCCGGAGCCAGATTGATCAACTGGCGACAGTTGAATACGCGAGCCCACCAGTACCGAGGCCGGACAAGGACGTCGTCGAGCGCTGACGACCGGGACCCGAACCGCGAAGGGCGTCCGAGCAGCCATTGGAGCTGGCTGCGGACGCCCTTTCGACTGTACGGGCTCCGATGAGCAGGAGGTACCGGGGTCTGAGGAACATCGGTGTCAGATCGTGCGCTAAGCCTTCGTCGGCCCTGGTGGGCGGTCGGCGGGCCGTCGGTAGCGGGGTCGGTCTGAAGTCGTCACCCAGATAACACCCCAATATCTGCGGTAGCTTGATCCGTCACCTGCGGTGACGTTCTCCATCGGCTGCACGAAGCGGCCCTGTTATCTGCGGCAAGGGGGAAACGGTGCCCACGCTCGTTCAGCTGCCGACCGGGAAGGCGGTGACAGTCCGGACGGCGGCCGACCTGTTCCTGGACTCGCTCGGCAACCCGAACACCGTCCGGAACTACGGCATCGCCGTCGGGAAGACCGCCGAGCGCCTCGGTGAGGGCCGGCCACTCGCCTCGGTGGAGGACGCCGAGATCGGGGAGGCGCTGGAGCTGCTGTGGGGCCGCTCGGCGGTGAACACCTGGAACGCCCGCCGCGGCGCCGTGCTGTCCTGGACGGGCTGGTGCTCCGAGCGCGGTTACGAGGGCCCGGCAGTCCCGGCCTGGGCGAAGCGGCTGGCGGTACCGGACTCCGAGACCCCGGCCCGCTCGAAGATGGCCGTCGACCGGCTGATCGCCCGGCGCGACGTCCACCTGCGGGAGAAGACCCTGTGGCGGATGCTCTACGAGACCTCGGGGCGGGCGGAGGAGATCCTCGGCGTGAACATCGAGGATCTGGACTTCGCCGGGCGCCGCTGCCCGGTGAAGGCGAAGGGCGCCCGGACCAAGGCCCGCCGCCGGGGCCAAGTCCGCGCGGACTACGTGTTGGAGACGGTGTACTGGGACGCCGGCACCGCCCGGCTCCTGCCCCGCCTGCTGAAGGGACGCACCCGCGGGCCGGTGTTCGTCACCCACCGCCGCCCGGGGCCCGGCAAGGTCGTCAGCCCGCGCGACGTCTGCCCGGACACCGGGTTCGCCCGGCTGTCGTAC
Organism: Streptomyces sp. NPDC048411; assembly: GCF_040704695.1. NCBI lineage: Bacteria > Bacillati > Actinomycetota > Actinomycetes > Kitasatosporales > Streptomycetaceae > Streptomyces > Streptomyces sp. NPDC048411. The sequence goes on along the minus strand of NZ_JBEZKL010000122.1, from coordinate 13,396 downwards.
GGGCAGGCCCGTGCCCTGCTGGATGAGCACACGGCCGTACGCGGACCCGGAACGGGCTGGGATCTGCACGAGTACCGCCACTCCTCCCTGACCCACCTCGGAGAGCAGGGCGCCTCCCTGCTGATGCTGATGGCGAAGTCGAGGCACAAAAAGCCGGAGAACGTCCGGCGCTACTTCAAGCCGTCTCCGGACGCGATCTCCGAGCTCACCAGCCTGCTCGCCCCGGGCGACAGCCGTCGCTGAGCGCGTAGGCGGCCGGCCGGGGCGACGGCTCGCCTGCTGGCGCTACACGAGGTGGCCGTGGGTTCGGACGGGCACGTCCAGCCGGTCGCCGACCTCGGTGAGGACGTCGGGGCAGAAGTAGTACCAGCGCAGGCGCGTGATCCCGCCGTCGGCCGTCTCGGCGCGCAGGACGTCCTCGACCGCCTCGGGGCCGCTGCCGTCGGCAGGGGTGGCCCACATCAGGACCAGCGGGTCGCCGTCGAGCTCCCGGACTTCGGCACGCCACCGGACGGAGGACTCCAGAACCAGGGTGTGGTGCAGCGAGCCGGCGGCGATCTGGGTCCGTCCGACTTCGTGGGCGACGCCGATGACGTCGCTGACGGCGTCCTCGACGAAGAGCTTGGTCAGCCCGTCCAGGTCGTACGCGGTGAACGCCGTGGCGAGGGCGTCGAGGGTCTCGCGGTCGGGAGCTGTACGGCGAGCGAGCGCGGCCACCCGCTCGGGATCGGCCAGGCGCCCGCGGCCACGGTGCAGTGCGGCCTTCACCGCCCCCTCGGTGGTGCTCAGCATGGCGGCGATCTCCTTCAGCGGCAGGTCGAACACGTCCTTGAGGACGACGGCGGCACGCTCCTGCGGCGCCAGCAGGGTGGTCATCTCCGCGAGCGCATCGCGTACCTCGGCGGGGTCGGCGGCGGGAGGGGCGGCCCGCTCTCCCGGCTCCACGAGGAGCGGGGACGGGCGGCGTACCTGGTCGAGGTAGGCGTTGGTCGCGATCCGCACCAGCCATGCCATCGGGCGCTCGACCGGCTGGTGGGTCTGTGCCGCTCGTGTGAACGCCCGGGCGAGTGCCTCCTGGGCCAGGTCCTCGGCGTCCCACACGCTGCCGGTCAGGCGCCGGCAGTAGCGGAACAACTCGCCGCGCAGCGGCTCCAGCGCGACCAGGAACTCGCGGTGTGCGGCCTGCGCCGCCGCCAGCAGCGGCTGCGGCAGTTGGTCGGGGTCGGGGGACAGAGAGGGCTGAGGCATCGCTTCACGGCTCCTTGCAGGGTGAATGGCTGTACACACCGGTACGACGGGACAGCCTTCACGCCGGATACGTGGCCGAAGCGGTGACCTGGCTCACGCCCGCAGCCCCGTGGTGGCACCGTCATGAGGACGCGCGGGTGAGCGCGGCCAGACGCTCCATCTCGTCCACGCCGTCGTTGCAGCATTGTCCGCACACCAGCCGCCGCTTCTTGGGCTGCTCGGGAAGGCGGACGTCGTAGGGCAGCCGGGACTCGTCGGTGAACTCGCGCAGGTCGTAGTCGCACTCCGCGCAGACCAGCCGCGCGGCACGTGCCTGCTTCTTTGACCAGGCGGGCCACTCCGCCGACAGGGCCAGCTTGGCGATGGCCATGCCCTCGGCCCGGGGCTGGAACAGCGTGAAGTCCCAGCCCGGGGCATCCTCGGGGATGCCGGCGACGGTCTGCTCCAGCGACGGCATCCAGGGGAACAGGTGGGGCAGGTCCTTGCGCAGGACGCGGACCTCCTGCCCTTCGCGCATGGCCTTGCTGTAGGAGGAGGAGGAGGCGAGCGGGAAGCGGAAGGCGGTGACGATCGTGTGCGGGACCTGGAGCAGGTCCAGGTCGCGGCCGATGTCGGCGGCGGTGGCCTTCCATTCGCCGCAGTTGATCTCCCGCCACATGGCCAGCCCGTCCCCGTTCAGCTTGCCGGACGCGTTGATGGTGCTGACGATCCGCCGCTGCGCGGCCCGTGCCTCCGGGGCGACCGCTCCGGTCATCTCCGTCTCCCTCATCCCTACCGGCGTCCACGGGCGGGCGCCGTCTGCACGGACCAACGATCCAGGACCGCGCACGGCCCGGTCCGACTTTCCGCCCGATCGCCCCGCGCCGGCGCCTACTCGTCGTCGGCGGCAGCGTTCTTGTCCCGCAGGGGCCGCAGCCCGCCGGGCAGGTCGGGGAGCTGGAAGGAGTACCGGCCCAGCATGTTGACGTGGTGCCGCACGAACGGGGAGAGGCGCGCGACGTCCTCGTCCCGGACCTCGAAGCCGTCGGCGCGGAGCTGGGTGACGGCGGCGTCCATGTAGCGGGTGTTGAAGAGGACCAGGGCGTTGAGGACGAGGCCGAGGGCGCCGATCTGGTCCTCCATGCCGTCTTGGTAACGCTGGTAGAGCTGCCCCGCCCGGCCGTGGAAGATCTTCCGGGCGAGCGCGTGCCGGCCTTCTTGGAGGTTGGCCTGCACCTTGATCTGGCGGCGGTAGCCGGGCTCGTCGGCCAGGCGCAGGATGTGCAGGGTCTTGGCGATCCGCCCGTAATGGGCGATCGCGTCGCCGAGCGGGGTGGGGCGGCCGTCGCGGGAGAGCATCCGGATCACGTCGTAGGCGCGGACGGCGCCGGTGTGGATGGAGCCGATGATCCGCAGGATGTCCTCCCAGTGCCGCTCGATCCGCGCGAGGTCGACCCGGCCGTGGGCCGCGTCCTGGAAGGCGCCGTAGTCGGCTGTGCGGTCGATGCGCCACATCTTCTGGTCGGGCAGGTCGGCGAGCTGCGGCGCGTACGCGAACCCGGCGAGCGTGAGCAAGCCGAAGACGATGTCGCTGTACGAGGCGGTGTCGGTGACGATCATCTCCGGACGGCGGCCGCCGTCGCGGTCGTAGAGAACGTCCAGCACGTACAGGGAGTCGCGCGGGGTGCCGGCCACCACCTTCCCTCCGAGCCCGGCGGCCTGGTCATTGATCATGTTGAGCCAGGTGGCGCCGCCCCGGCGGCCGAAGTACTTCGGGTTCGGCCGCGCGTACACGCTCGGTACCGGGACGACGAACCGCATCCCGTCCACCGAGGCCACGAGCCCGCCGCCCCACGCCTGGGCGAGACCGATGGACGCCTGGTGCTCGATCAGGGTCGCGTTCGCGGCCCGGTAGGTCGCGAGCCGCAGGTAGGTCTGGTCGACGTGGGACAGCCGCCCGTACTTCAGCGCGTCCGCCCCGCCGATCACCGGGGTGTACCCGACGTTGCAGCCGTGGGCGACGAGCAGCGCGGCGATCGTGACGTGCAGGTCCCTCAGGCGGGCCTCGCCACCGGTGACCGAGGTGAACGCCTGGTCGGCGCCGGTCCACGAGAACACCTCCAGCAGCACCTCGGGCAGGTCCACGCGGGGCAGCATCGCGTTCACCGTGGCCCGCAGATCGAGCAGGGAGGCCGGTTCGGGCTCCGGCTCCAGCGCGGCGAAGTGCAGCCGCCCGTCGTCGTCGAAGACGATCTGCGCGTTGTCCGGCAGCCGCCCGGCGACCTCCCGGTACGTTCCGTCCAGCAGCGCCGCCCGCGCCGCCAGGTGCTCACCCGCCTGACCGGGCAGCCCGAGCGAGGCCAGCACGGTCGGCCTCGCCTGCTCCCACGCCTCACCGGCCAGCAGCTTCGCCCGCGGGTCGCCCCACTTGGAGGAGTTCTTCGCGAACACCTGCTTGCTCCGCAGCATCCGGTGCAGCTGCTCCAGGACGCAGAAGGTGTACGCCTTCCAGTCCACCGTGCCCGGCTCCAGGTGCGGTGCCGAGAGCACCAGGCGCCGCCACGAGCCGACTAGCAGGCCGGTGTCGATCTCGGCCGGGCCGACCTTCTTGCGACCCATGAGGTCCGGCAGCGACTTGAGCGCGTCCAGCACGGCCTCGCCCTCGGGGGTGGCGCCGAAGTCGACGACCGAGATCAGGAGCTTGAGGAACGGCCGGACGGTGCCGAACCGGCTGACCAGCATGGACCGCCACGCCTCGTCCGCATCGGAGTCCAGCGGCGGAGTCAGCTCGAACAGCGCGGCGATCGCGGCGGCCAGCTCGTGCCGGGGCACCACCGCCTCGATCCGCTCCCACATCGCCTCGAACGACTCCACCGCTGGCCCGGTGACCTCCCCGGTGTCGGTGTCGACCAGCTCGCTCGTGGTGTCGAACACGACCTGGAATGCGGTCGCCAGCTTCGCGGAGGCCCGCTCGACGCGCGGCAGCGTCTTCATCTTCTCCTTGACGGTCTCGCGCTCGGCCTTGGCCAGCAGCTTCGTCGCGATCAGCACCTCCAGGAGGTCGAGCGCGTCGTCGACGGCCCGGGTCGTCAGGTAGACCGTCGTGGCCAGCAGCGTCGCCAGTCGGCGGGAATCGCCGTGGCGGCGCAGCAGCGATGCCTTGCCGTCCACGCCGTACCGGGACAGCTCCGCCAGCCGCCGGGGCGGGATCGCAGATGTGTCCAGGTTCCCCATGCCGAGGGCGGCGATCTCTTCCGCCCGCTGGAGCGACCACTCCATTTGCGGACCCGACACCCGTACCGGACCGCGTCGCAGCCGGTCCAGCTCCGAGACCCGCTCGCCGGGCGGCACGGTCAGCAGTGAGTCCAGCACCGCCCGCTGACCGACGCTCAGCAGCCCGTACAGCGTGTCCCACAGCCGCTGGTTCGCCGCTTCCCGCACCGTGCCCACCAGCCGGGCCAGGCGGCTCGCTCCCGGCAGCAGCACCCGGCCCTCGCGCAGCCAGCCCGCCGCCGCGTCGAACAACGCCTTCGGCCCGTCCCCGGTCGTCCATGCCCGTGCATCCAGCCAGACCGCCAGCTCGTCTCGGACCTCGGCGAAGTCCCGCCAGCCTCCGGACTCCTGGATCTCCCCGGCGTGCGTACGGGCCGTACCGTCCCGCTCGCCGTACAGCTTCAGGCACGAGACGTCCGCGATCTCCAGCTGCTCGGCCAGGTACTCGGCCACCTCCGCCGGCACCTGCCGCGGGTCCGGCATGAACCGGCCGAGGAACCGCACGCTCGTGAGCTGGACAGCGAACCCGAGCCGGTTGTGAGCCCGGCGCTTGGCCTGCACCGCCTCCCGGTCCGCGTCGTCCAGGAAGAAGTACCGCTCCAGCTCCGCCCGCGAGGGCGCCTCGTGAAACGACCCGTACCGGGCCGCCTGCTCGTCCGTCAGGAACTCGACCGCCACAACAGCTCTCCGAAGATCGACAACAGCGACCCTCGAAGGCTCCGACGCTCAATCACCCCAGGTCAAAGCCCCAACCAGCCCGGAGAACCCTTAGCGCACGATCTGACACGGATGTTCCTCAGACCCCGTACCGCGCGGTCAGAACCTCAGCGCAACACTCCTCTACCTGCCCTTGCGGGGCTGGGGCACCTTTGGCAGCAGTTCCCACAGGGGCCGCCCGCCGCTGGCCCAGGTCGCGAGAGTCCGCCGATCAGCCAGGTGCATGTGCAGTTGCGCGGCCAAGGGCGCGCAGCGCGCGGAGAACCGGCCGTTCGTGACCACCAGGACGACGTCGGCACCGTAGAGCTGGCGGGCGCACCCGTTGACCCGCTGGAGGTCCGGGGTACCGACCGCCGAGCCACGGTCACCGGCCTTGCGGTGCTTGCACTGAATGACCCAGGTCCGCCCCATCGGGTCGGTGGCCAGCACGTCCGCACCGTTGTCCCCGGCACCGCCGATCTGCCGGGCGTCGGTACAGCCGTCGCGGCGCATCAGGTCACGCACCGCGTACTCGAAGTCCCGGTGGTGCAGGGCGTCCAGCTGCGGAAGCGCGTAGCGCAGGCCCTGCTGCCGGGTCCGCTCCCAAACGAGCTGCTGCTGCCGGCGGTGCGCCCACCATGCCGTGGCCACCACCGCGACGGCCCCCAGCACGACGAGGACCCACGGGTTCGCCGACAACCAGGACACCAGCGCCGACAGCAGCGCGAAGACCGCGAGGCCGCCGACCGCCAGGCCGAGCAGCTGCTCGCGCTGCCGTTGCTGGCGTTTGCTCGGACACCGCTTACGGTGACGCCGCGCCAGCGGGCGCCGCGCCGTCACCGCTCACCCCTGGGCGAAGGGAAACGGATCGGGTAAGAGACCGTCGGCTGCGGTAACGGCTTCTTCTCCCAGCCGGGAAACCTGACCGGATACACCCCAGAAGTGGGGCGCGGGTACGGCTTGCCGCCAGGCCCTTTCGACGGAGCCGTGTTACCCCCGGCGAGAACGACGATCCCGACCACCGCGAGGATAGCCATCTCTCTGCGGGCACCGGCGGCCCACCGGGAATGCCCTTTGACCTGCGTTCCGTCCGCCCGCACGTACGGCCTGATCCACGGCAACTGAACTCCCCCTCGAAGCGGTCGACGACGACCGCCCATCGTGGCACCGGCCACTGACACCGCATCAGCGAACGGGAACCGGAGGCCGGAAAGAAGCGAATGGATCCAGCCTCGCCAACATCAACTAGGTGACCAGCCAACTGAGTTGAGGGATTCGACTGTCAGTGGTGCCGCTTAGCGTGGACGGTTGCCGGGATCCCCCGGTCCGCCCTCTCCCCCTTCGAGGAACCCACACCATGCCTCACGTCCGCGCTCACCGCCGTGCTGACGGAACCTACGTCCGCGCCCACAACCGCCGCGCCCGCCCCCGTTCCAGCGCCACGCCAGCCGTACCGCGCCGCACCACTCCCGCCCGCCCCAGCCAGGTCCGCACACCGGTTCGCCTCGGGCCGACCACCCGCGTCCGTGCCTACCGTCGCGCTGACGGAACCCGCGTCCGCAGTCACGACCGGTTCCTCTCCCACCCCGGCGCCGTGGTGGCCGCCGGCACAGGAATCGGCGGGCTGCTGATCCTGCTGCTGGTCATCGCCGCAGTCTCCTCCGGAGGCGGCAGCCCGAGCGTTCCCGAAGAGCGTTCTGGCCCGTCGCACTCCACTCCCACCTCGCCTACCGACTACGGCGGGCGCTTACCCCGATAGGAACCCCGCTTCCGGCGCGAAACGACGAGGGGGCTCGGCCATCGGCCGGGCCCCCTTTCTCACGCCTGCTCCATGGTCTGCAGCTTGAGGTACAAGTCGCGGAAGGCCGCGGTGAGGCCAGCGATGTTGCGCCAGTACGTGTACGCGGCAGGCTGCGGTGTCGCCGGTGTGGGCCGCACGGCGACATCGAGGTTGCGGTACGCGACACGGAACAGGGCGCGGACACCCGCGCCCCCCTCGTTGTCCTGGCCGTAGTCGATCTCCAACAGGCTCCGCAGGTGCTGGACGAGGGAGTCGGTCCCGTCGTCGATGATGCTGCGGGCGGGCACCGCGATATGGCGAGCGAGTGCGTTGTCGATGGCCAACGACCCGACCACCATGCCCGAGGATGTACGTGCCGAATACCTGCGCGCGAGCGCCGCGGCAGTGGCGTCGATCGTCGCGGACTACCGGGCCTCGGCGGACATCGACGTCATGCACGACCAAGCGGACCTGGACGCTGGGTCGCAGCTGGCCATGCCCGTGACGGTCGTCCAGCAGGACTGGGGCGCGCAGCTCGGCTACGACGCTGCCGGGGTGTGGAAGGCATGGGCGCCGGACCTGGACCACCGGCTGACCCGAGCAGGCCACTTCATGGCCGAAGAGGCACCCGACGAGATCGCAGCCGCAATCCGAAGCCTGCTGGCCCGCTGAGCCTCCTGCTCTCGACTCGTCGGCTGGGCCACGGCCGGTCGGCGAGCGCCAGGTATTCGGCGATCAGCATTCTTTTCTTGCGCTGGGTACCCAGGCGATGCCGCCCGGCCTGCACGGGGTGCAACGAACGGCCTAACGTCTTGGGTGCGCCGGCGGTCAGTCCTCTTCCTCGTCGTCCTCGGCCGCGGGGTCGCGGAAGGGGCGCAGGCCCTGGCCGGGGCCGCTGGCCGTGATGTTGAACAGGTAGCGGCCCAGGAAGTTGATGTGCCGGTCCCTGAGCGGGGAGAGGCGAGCTGCGTCCTCGTCCTTGATGTCGTGGCCCTCGGCGCGGAGCCGGGCCACGGCGGCATCCAGGTAGCGGGTGTTCCACAGCACCACCGCATTGAGGACCAGGCCCAGGGCGGCCAGCTGGTCCTCCTGGCCCTCGCGGTACGCCTGGCGGATCTGGCCGCGGCCGCCGTGACAGATCGCGCGGGCGAGCCGGTGGCGTGACTCCTGGACGGTGAGCTGGCGGTTCATCAGCCGCCGGTAGGTGTCGTCCACCGGGTCGACCAGGGCGAGCAGGTGCATGGTCTCGATCTCGGCAGGTGGCACCTGCGGCCGAATGATCACCCACAGGCGATTGCCTCAAACACCACTCGGTTGGCCACAACGCACTCATGAGGGACTGCGTACCTTGTCATCGCCATGGAGCGTCCTGCGTACCGCGCCGCAGGGTACGGAAAATCTCAGTGCCCAGGTGGGAGTCCCGCGCACTGACTGCGCCGTTCCCCTACAACCGAGTGAGCGGCATCACAGCGACTCTTCCCAAGATTTATTGCCGGTGGTACCGCTCCCTGGGACCGAGGGGTGAACATTCCGCTCGCGAAAGGAGCAGTACACCGTGAACCCCGGATTGAGCCAGAGCACGCGCTTCGCCGACGATGCGTGCGACATCGATGGCCAGGGCCTTCGGCCCGGACCCGGACGTGTGGCGCGATCTTGGACTGTCCGGCAGACTTCACATCGTCCGGACGCTGCCGCGTCCCGGGCGGGGGAAATGAAGGACGGGGGAGCTTGACGATGTGGCATGGAGTGACTGCGGCGGAAGTGCTGCCGCCGGACAGATTCGACTGGTTCGTGGAGACGGTGTCCAGTGCCTTGATGCCGTCGGCGTTCAGTACGCAGGATGCTGCCGGGTTCTACGCGGATGGTGCGCTCTTGGACCTCGGCTCTGCCCAGATGTCGAGGTTCTCGTACTCTCCGCTGCATTCACGACGCACCCCGGCGTTGATCCGCCGTAGGGATCCGGAGCAGTTCCAACTAGGGCTGGTGACCAGGGGCTCCGCGTGGTACGCGCAGAGTGGTGGCGAGGCGGAGCTGCACGCCGGGGACATGGTGCTCTGGGACACCTCCCGCCCGTACGAGTCCGGTTCGGGACTCGACGGCAGCAAGGTCGAGGTCCTCGTCCTGCAGATACCCAAGGCGCGGATGCCGTTGCCCTCCCAGCAGATCGACCGGCTCCTTGCCCGGCGCATGGACAGCGTCACAGGCATGGGGGCGATCCTCGCCCAGTTTCTGGCCACTGTCGCCGGTAACGGCCCCGACTGTCGGCCCCAGGACCTGGGCACGCTCGGGAGCATGGCGGTGGAACTGGCCGCTTCGTGCCTGGTCCAGCAGCTCGGCGCCGAGACGGAGACGCCGGCAGAGACCCGGGCACGTGCGCTGCTGCGTCAGATCGACGCCTTCATCGAGCAGAACCTGGCGGACCCCGACCTGACGCCCCGCGTGATCGCCGACTGCCACCACATCTCGCTGCGCAGCCTGTACACGCTGTTCGAGGACCACGACGACCGCAAAGACCGGGGCGAGGGTGTCGCGGCAGCGATCCGCCGACGTCGGCTGGAGCGCTGCCGTGCCGATCTGGCCCGCCCGCAGCTGCGTCGGCATCCCGTCCACGTCATCGCCGCCCGGTGGGGCTTCACCAACGCGACGGCCTTCAGCCGGACCTTCCGCGCCGCGTACGGAACCACCCCCCACGCGTACCGCTCCGAGGCCCTGGGAGCCGACCGGAGGGCCCGGCGCGTCCGACAAGCAACGGTGCCGCCCGGTTTAGGTGGGCCGGGCGGCACGCGAGCGGGCCCCTCCCGTCTCGACCGGAGGAGACGGGAGAGCCGCGGGTCAGGTGGACGACCCCCTGCAGTACGCGGTCGTCGACTTTCGCACCGGCAAGGCCGTGGGCACCCTCGCCCTGATGCGTCAGGATCCGTCCAACGGCGTCGTCGAGGTCGGCAGCGTGGCCTTCTCACCTCTGCTGAAGCAGACTCCGGTGTCCACGGAGGCCCAGTTCCTGCTCATGTCCTACGCCTTCAACGAACTCGGCTACCGCCGCTACGAGTGGAAGTGCGACAGCCTCAACGCGCCCTCGCGAAAGGCGGCCCTGTGGCTGGGCTTCACCTTCGAAGGGATCTTCCGCCAGGCCATGGTCTACAAAGACCGCAGCCGCGACACCGCCTGGTACTCCGTCATCGACTCCGAGTGGCCGCACGTCGGCAAGGCGTTGCGGGAGTGGCTCTCGCCCGACAACTTCGACGCGGAAGGCCGACAGAAGCGGTCCCTGTCCGTCGTCCGCGCTTCCTACGAGGAGCCGCGACGCTGACGATCCGACACCACCCACCGCACGTCCGCCGAGTGCGAAAGGAACACCAGGGACAGCGCAGGCGTCCGCCCGCGGGCCCGCTCCCAGGTTGCGTCGTCCGCCCGGCCATAAGCCTGTCGAAGGGCAGCACGCTGCTCCGCCGTGAACAGCATCCAGGAACCCGCCAGTGTCCTGTGCTTGGAACGCTGTCGGCAGCAGCACATGGGACACCACCTCCGCGAACCACTCGAACCTGTTGTACGGCGGCACTTCCGCCGCCGTGATCTTCTGCCACATCGCCGAAGCTCACCCGTCGGGTCTGTTCAGGCGCTCCAGCTGCACGCATTGTCAAGAGGGGATGCACGCGATGCGCACGGCCGCAGTCCGGTGACGCATAGGCTCCCTCACGAAGTCCGAGCGGGGGCCGGGTTGATCTCGGTGAGTCGCGTCTTGCCGGTCTGGCTCATCAGCGTTCGCGGGTGTAGCCGGGGGGCCACAATGATCAAGCGCCCTTATTCTCAGCAATGTTGACCATATGTCACATTCATGCTGGATTAAGAGGTGTCGTCGGGACCGTTTCTCGGCCCCGATGTACGGAGGGAAGCTACTTGATGCGGAAACTTGCAAAGTCCATTGTCATGGCCGCAGCGGTTCCGGTACTGCTGGCCGCCACCGCCATTCCGGCGCAGGCGGACGGCTCGGTGACCTGGCGGAACAACAAGACGGACCGGTGGCTGAGCGCGGCGCGGTCCGGCAGTTCTATCGTCACGGGTTCGGTCCTCTGGGACGGACCCAACTCGAACTGGTACGACATCCAGAACAGCGATGGCAGCTGGAACGAGCAGGGCGGTCTTGGCTGCCTCACCGGCTATGGCCGGCAGGTGTACACGGAGCCCTGTGACTCCCGGCGGGACATGACGAACTGGTGGCAGCGCTGGTATGAAATCTCGACCCCGACGGGCTGGAAGCTGCAGAACAAGCAAACCAACTACATACTCGACGACGCCGGCAACGGCGCCATCTACGCCAATGAGAACGACGTCAGCACATCCAAGAACCAGCGCTGGCGCTGACCTGGAGGTCCGCTGAGCGGCCAGGGCCCACCGACGGGGGCGGCGGGCCCTGGCCCGGTTCAGCGCCGTTCGTTGTCCGTCATCAGGAGCCGGCTTCGAGGATCTTCTTTCCTGCTTCGACGTTCTGCTTCTGCTGTCGCTGGACCGCGCGCAGGTGGGTGGCTTGCTTGCCGATGATCTGCTGCTGGTACGCGGCGTTCACCACACCGAGCGTCTGCAGATACTGCGTCTTGCGCTTGCAGATGACGTCCGCGACGGCCACTTCGATCTCGGCCGGAGACGGCGGGGGAAGAGACGCACCCTGCGGAGTGGGGAGGCCACGCCCCAGGAGAGTGCGATCGTGTGCCGGTGCAAGCGGGTTGGGGTAGATGAACCCCGACTCTTTCATGCACGCACTCCACTTGGCCGTGACCTGCTTGACCCGGCTGTCACGGTAAGAAGCGGTGAGGGCCTCCGACCGGTACTGCTGGAGCAGCATGAACAGGCTTTCCTTGTCCTTGCCGAACACTTTGACCCGGGCTTTCCCCTCACAGCCGACTCTGCCGGTGCTCGGATTGTCGAAGAACGCCTGCCTCACTTCCTGCGGGATGTCGCCGCTTGGCTGCGGCTCAGTCGCAGCGGCCGCGGACGGCGCGGCGGTCGTCCCGTCCGACGGCCGGCTCGGGGAGCTACCGGCGTCCGTTTCGGGCTCCCGGTACCCGTACCGCTTCACGGTGTCCAGGTCGATCACGCCGAAGACCACATATGGAGCCGGCTGTTCAGGCCCCTTGCTCAGCCTGAGCGACGCGGGCAGATCCAGGCCCTTCGCTCGCATGCACTCCACACCTGCCGCCGTCTCGGCCCTTACGAGCAGTGTCTCGTCCTCCCGCGAATCGTAGGCGTCCAGTGGGAAGACCTCCGAACCGTCAGGCCGGATGACGACACCGCCACCCTGGTAGTCGACGGGCCTGTCCGGGTTTTCCCCGGTGCCGCTGTCAAGCTGCGGGATCGAAGGCTCCGGACCGGAGATGTTCGGCAGCGCAGGCGGCTCTCCGGCTCGTGGGTCTGCCGCGTCTGTGCACCCTGCCACCGAAGTGATGGCCAACAGGACGGCACCCGTCAGCCAGTACGACCTGAATCCATGTAGTGATCTCATCGAGGGCGATTATGTCATAGACATGCCATAAGTGCGCGATGTCATGACAAGTCCTACCTGTTGCACATCGGGGCCCGGAGGTCCCGGCCCCGGCTGGCGCCGTCGGTCGGCCGCGACGACGGAATGCCGGAGGGCGCCGGAGCTGACCACGACTCCGGCGTTGACCGTGGCCGCGGGAACTCCTCCGCGAACTGGGGGCGCCCCGCGCCCCTATGTCTTTGGTCAAGCTGGCTGGGCCGGGGCGGGTGTCCGGAACGGGAGTGCTCTGGCTGGCTGACTGGCTGGAGGGGGTGGCCCAGCGTCCCATTCCTGCAGTGCCTCGCGAGTGCTCGGCAGCCGGCCTGTTGGCGGGAGCACTGACGGTCTACACTCAACTTGATCTTGAGCTGGTTGCCCGCAACTCAGGCCGACTGATGCTGCGTTGGTGGTCCAAGGAAAGACGCCCCGCTTCCTGCGGGGAGATGCAGGTGCAAGGCCTGCCCGGCGCTCTGATCCGAGCCCCATCCCGCCCCAGGCGGGGTGGGGCTCGTTCATTGACGCCGACGGCGCCTGTGCACCGCCGTTCGTGGAGCTTCACGCCGGGACCCGCGAGTTGTGTGTACGTCAGGCAGAGCACACCTCGCTTCCACGGTAGGAACATCCACGCTGATCTGGCTCTTTACGAGAAACCTGACGCACTCGAGCAGGTGCATATCACCGCGGCGCAGCCCCAGCGGTTCTCAGAGCGCTCCGGCAGAAGGACGGCGCACCGGTCGACGAGCACCCCAGCGGCTGACCGTCCGGGGCCGGACGGCGTCAGAGCTTCCGCCGGAGCAGGGCCGTGACGAATCCGGGCAGTGCCCGGAGTACCGCCACCACATCGGCCCGGTGCGCGCGGCAGATCGCGACGACGCAGACGACTGTGGCGCAGAGCAGGGCGAGAG
>NZ_JBEZKL010000121.1:0-22575 GCF_040704695.1 Streptomyces sp. NPDC048411 | reverse complement strand
TCAAGGTGGAGCGCGCCACTGTACGAACGACCTTGACGCCCTGGGCCGCGACTGCTCGGCTCTGCCTGGGTCGAAGGTGGTCGGGATGGGAGCCCACGACGCTCGCCACGTTCCGGCTGGCACTCGCGAACGGCGCCGCGTCCATCCCGGAGTCTGAGCGCCCCCGCCGGAGGCATGTCCTTGGCCCGCGGCTTGGTTCTCGTCTCATGCCCTCGGGCCTACACAGCGGGCGCGCGTCGGCGGCGGCAGCGCCGAGCGGGCCGAAGGCAGGAGCGTGGGCGCAGCCAGAGCCGGGAAGCGCGCCCGGCGGAGCGGAGCGCAGCCGGGTGCCTTGATGAAGTAGAGAAACTCTTACCGCAGGGTGTCTTGCACGGCGTCGTCCCGATCGGCGCGGAACTCGTCCAACAGGCTGAAGAACATGTCCAAGGGCGGGATGCCGGCTGTTTCAGCTGCTCGCTTGATCTCGACCTCCCAGCCGAGGCTCGAGTGCTGCAGATCAAGGCGAGGCCAGAGCCACTCGCTGAACGGCCCGAGCTGATCGAAGTCTGTCACCGCCGGAACCCCGTGGATCTTGCAGGCGACGCTGTACCCGTACAGGATCGAAGCGAGGTGCAGGATGGAGCAGTCTCGCACGTACATGTTTGGCCGTAGGCGCACGTCGTCAAGGAAGTCGTGCACCGTGTCCAGCTCACGCAGTGGCCTGGGCTTGGGGAGTTCGGTCTTCCCGGTCATGCCGACTCGCCCAGGAGGTGTCGGCCGTCGTGGCTCCTGACGTGGGGACCCGCTTCATCCAACGCGTCGAGTAGGCGGACAGCGTAGACCTCGGCCATCCGCTCGCGGACCTCCTCGGGCGTGAGCCAATCAACTGCTATTGACTCTGAGGACGTTCGCTCGGTGCCACCTGACGGCTTGCACCGGAAGACTAGGGCGACGATGCCGCGCGTTGTGTTCTTGTAGACGCCCGTGAGCTCGTCGACCTCGACGTGAATGCCGGTCTCTTCCCAGACCTCGCGGCTGACGCCCTGCTCCGGGGACTCGTCCAACTCCAGCACTCCGCCCGGCAGCTCCCATGTCCCGTTGTCCGCGCGGCGGATCGCCAGGAGTCGGCCGTCCTCGCGCACGACCGCCCCCGCCACGGACACACTGTGCTTCGGCGTTGACGGGGCTTCCTGGGCGCTGTTACTCATGTACAGGAGCATAGGAGAGTGAGTAGGTCTATGGGAACCGCGGTAGGAGGTGGCAGGGCCGTACCTCGGTACGTTCAGATCGCCGACGAGATTGTTGAGCAGATCCGGGCGGGTGTCCTCAAGCCTGGCGACATGGTGCCGAGTGAGTCCGAGTTGGTCGACCGCTACGGCGTATCCGGCGGCACGATCCGCAAGGCCATGGTGGAGGTGCGCGCGAGCGGCCTGGTGGAGACCCGGCACGGCAAGGGGTCCTTGGTGAAGGCCCGGCCCCCGGTGCGTCATCGGTCCTCGGACCGGTTCCGGCGCTCGCATCGCAAGGGCGGCAAGGCCGCGTACCTCGCAGAGTCGGAGCAGGCCGGCGCGACCGCCAAGGTGAGCGTGCTGTTCATCGGACCGGCTGATGCACCCGACGACATCGCGGAACGCCTCGGTGTGGACCCCGGAGCCAAGGTGCTTGCCCGCCGCCGCCTCTACTTCCGCAACGGCACTCCGGTCGAGACTGCCACGTCGTACCTGCCGTGGGACGTTGTGAAGGACATCCCGGAACTGTTCTCCGAGAACCCCGGCCCCGGTGGGATCTACGCGCGACTTGAAGACGACGGCCATGTCTTCGCGGAGTTCGTCGAGACCCTCCAGGCGCGGCCGGCCTCGAAAGCTGAGTCCTCCGAACTCGCGCTGAGTCCCGGCGCCCCGGTCGTTCACCTCATCCGAGATGCCGTGACCGAAGAGGGTCGTGTCGTCGAGGTCTGCGACACCCTCATGGCCGCTGACCAGTTCGTCTTCAGCTACAGGATCCCCGCCACCGACTGACGCGCACTCAACTCTCCTCAGCCCGCTGCGATTTCTTTTTCGCGGCGGGTTGACTCATGTATAGGAGTGTTGCACTCTTCTTCATGTCACTCATATACATGAGTGACGAAGTTTGGCACCTACAGAGGAGTGATCTGCTGTGCGTCAGATTCCCGTCGACACCACCAACGCGACCGTGATGGTCGCCAAGGCCCCCCAGCCGAAGGTCAAGGACCGCCGTACCGGTGAGATCGCGCTCGACAAGGACGGCGTGACCCTGATGACGGTGGAGGTCATGTTCTCCACGCCGGACGAGGTGGAGATCCTCAAGCTCACCGTTCCCCAGCCGGGTGTCTCCGAGGACCTCGCCATGGGCACCCCGGTTGCGCTGACGGGGCTGGTCGCCTCGGCGTGGGAGAACGAGTTCAACGGGCAGAAGCGGCACGGGGTCGCGTTCCGCGCGGTCGCGGTCACCTCGCTCGCCGCCGCTGCGTCGCAGCCGAAGGCGGCCTGATCATGACCGGTTTCACGGTCGCCCTGGTGCTGGTTGTCGCTACCGCAGTGATCCTGCGGTGGCGGCGCCCCGCCTGGTACTGGCTGGCCTTCGGCGCGGCCTTAGCCGCTCTGCGGGTTTCGGTCCGCTACGTCTCCGTGATGGACGCGTGCGGGCTGACTGTCCCGCCCTCCCGTTGGCGCCTGGCCCTCGCCCGGATCGCCAACAGGCCCGTGCCGGAGTCCCGCGCCCCACGCATCCTGCGGCTCCACCCCACGCGCACCGGCCTCGTGCTCCGCCTCAAGCTCCGCCCCGGACAGGACGCCTTCGACGTCTCCGCCGCCACAGACCGGCTGCGTCACTCCTTCGGTATGTACGGCGTGACCTCCCGCGAACTGCGCTCCGGTGTGGTTGAAGTGCGGATGACCGGCTACGACGTGCTCAAGCGGGTGCAGATGCCCGCCAAGACTGACTCTGCACTGATGCGGGTACCGGTCGCCCTGCGTGAGGACGGGGCGGTCCACTACCGCGACTACCGCAGCGTTCCGCACGGGCTCACCCTCGGCGCCACCGAGTCGGGGAAGTCCGTGTATCAGCGGAACCTGGTGGCCGGCCTCGCGCCCATGGACGTCGCGCTGGTCGGAATCGACTGCAAGCAGGGCGTCGAGCTCTTCCCGCTGGCCCGCCGGTTCTCCGCACTCGCTGACAACCCCGACACGGCCCTTGATCTGCTCGAAGCTCTCGTCACGCACATGGAGGACGTCTACCAACTGATCCGGGCTGAGCAGCGGATCACGGTGGCTGTGCCGGACGCGGAGATCGCCGCTGACATATGGGACCTGCCCGGCCACCTGCGGCCGGTCCCGGTCGTGGTCCTGGTGGACGAGGTTGCCGAACTCGCCCTCTTCGCGTCCAAGGACGAGGAGAAGCGCCGGGACCGGATCATCACCGCTCTGGTCCGGCTCGCCCAACTCGGCCGTGCTGCCGGTATCTACCTGGAGATCTGCGGACAGCGCTTCGGCTCCGAACTCGGTAAGGGCATCACCATGCTTCGCGCCCAGCTCACCGGTCGCACCGCGCACCGCGTCAATGACGAGTCCTCCGCCAACATGGCCTTCGGCGACATCGCCCCGGATGCCGTCCTGGCCGCTATCCAGATCCCCACCGAGACTCCCGGCATCGCCGTCGCTGGCGATTCGTCCGGTGGTTGGGCCCGCATCCGCGCCCCGCACACCTCGCTCCGAGCGGCCGTGAACATCTGCAACCGGCACGCCGAACGCACCCCGGACCTGCCCGTACTTGCAGCCTTCCGGCCCGTCGTCGGCTCCACGGCCCCGGCCTCCGAGCCGCTCGCCAAGGCTGCCCCCGCCACAGCCTGATCCCTCCCGCTCCTCGGTCGGCGCGACCGCATCGCGCCAGGTCCCTACCCGCTCCATGCCTGAAGGAAGGGAGACAGAGTCCCATGTGTGAGCACATCGAGGACTTCCACCGCACCGTACTGATGCTCGGCGCCCTGGCCTTGTACGCCGAGATGCCTGGCGCCGACGACGACTTCATCGACACCATCGGCCGGTCCCTGGCCGTATCGCTCCCCGAGCCTCCGCCGGGCATGTTCCCGCCCGGGTGCGACCCCATCGGCGGCGCCGACTCTCCCGGGGGCTCGTGATGGCACGGCCCGTGTTCCGGGTGGACGCCGTCCTGGTCCAGGCCGTCATCGCCGGTGCCCTGTCCTTCGCCCACCTGCACGACCTCGCCGCAGCCGCTGGGCAGGACGGCTGGAAAGCGTGGGCCTACCCCATCTCGGTGGACCTGCTCCTGGTCGCCGCCTGGCGACGCCTGCGCAGTGAGGGCCCGTCCCGGCTGGCCTGGTGCTGGTTCCTGATCGCCCTGGTCGCCTCGCTCGGCGCCAACGTCGCCACCGCCGGACTCCTCGACCTCGCCCACCCGCCGGCCTGGCTGCGGTTCGGCATCGCGGGCTGGCCCGCCCTCGCCTTCCTCGGCGGCACCCTCCTCGCCCACTCGCACTCCGCCCAGGATCCCGCGCCAATTCCGCCGGCACCCGCGGCGCCGGAGCCCACTGCTGAAATCGAGCAGGAATCGACCCCTGATCCGCGACCAGAGCCCGAGCCCACCGCCGCGGCTGCCGAGGACACCCCGGCACTCGCCCCCGCTGCTCCCGTCGTCCCGGTCGGTCCGCCGGTCCCGGCCGCGCTGGTCGACCACGCCCGCAAGCTCGCCGACGACCACCACGCCCGCACCGGCGTCCGGATTGACACCGACACCCTGCGCGCCCGGCTCGGTGTCCCACCGCAGCTCGCCGAGACCATCGCCGCCCAACTCGCCTGAACAGAAGGGAGAACCACCGCCATGCCCGCTCGTGACCACTTCCACTCCGTGATGCGGATCGGCCCCGTACAGATCGGCACCCACCGCGACCGCCACGGCCACACCAAACACGCCGCCGTCTGCAGCGCTGACCGCTGCGGCTGGTCCGCCGACTACTCCAGCCAGAGCGCCGCCCAGCTCGCCGCCCGCACCCACCGCTGCACCGCCCGATAGGAGACCGGCCCCGTGGATGTCCCGCTCTGGTTCGCCTTGATCATCGTCGGCTGGCTCGGCGTCAAGCTCATCCGCCCGCCCCTGTGGCTCGTCGTGGTCCTCCTGCTCGGCGGCTACCTCCTCGCCGACAGCCTCCTTGCTCCCGCCATCGACACCGCCATCAAGTAACCACCCACGAAGGGAGATTCACCATGTTCAAGCCCAAGGTCCCGACCATGCCGCAGCCCACCGGCCTCATCACCCCGCCGACCGTCGTCGAGCCGACTGCCGTGGTCCAGCACACCCCGCATAGCCCCACGCCCCTGGCCGCCCCGACCGCTGCGGCCAGGCCCACCGTCCAGCTCACGCCCGGTGTCGTCGTCGCCCTCGTGGGTGGCGGGGCGGCCGTCGTCCTGGTCGTCGGCGCGGTCCTGGTCTCGATGCTTCTCGCGGTCGCCATCACCGGCGCATCCGTCGCCATCTGCGCCCTGGTCATCCGCTCGCTGATGGCCTCCGCGGACCAGCACCGCTGACCGGCCTCCGGGCGGTGCCACAAGCCGCCAAGCATCGCCACTGCCCGGACGGCCCACGCAATCCCTTCCAACCGCATCGAAGGAGAACCGTGGACACGCAAGCGCTCGCCCTGGCCTTACCCCTCATCGGCTGGGCCTCGCACACCGCCCTGCTCACCCACCGGCTCGCCATCGCCCGCCGGGACCCGCTCACCGGCCTTCGCACCCGCGCCGGATGGACCGCTCTCGCCGAGCGCGTCATCCGCCGGCACCCGGACGCCGTCGTCCTCCTGCTCGACCTCGACGACTTCAAGAATCTCAACGACTCCTACGGTCACGCCGCCGGGGACGTCGCCCTGGCCGTCACCGCCGAACGCCTCGCAGCTTGGTGCGGCCGTCACGGCATTGCCGGACGCCTCGGCGGAGACGAATTCGTCGCCATCGCCCGCCAGGCCCCGGACGTCGACAGCCTCCACCGCGCCCTGCGCCAGCCCATCGCCTACGCCGGACGTCGACTCCCGGTCTCCGTGTCCGTCGGCTCCTGCCACGTGAAGGACCTGCTGGTCCGCAGCCTCTCCGACGCTCTCGCCGCCGCTGACTGCGCGATGTACGCGGCCAAAGGAACGGCCGGCCGACGCGGCACCCGTCCGCTCTCTCGCTGATCCAGCTGCGACCGGCCTCCGGGCGGCGCACAAGCCGCCAAGCATCGCCGCCGCCCGGACGGTCCGACCCCTTCCAACCGCAATCGAAAGGACCACCATCATGGCCCAGCACGGCCCTGCCCCGTCGCGCATCTGCCCAGACTGCGACGGCTTCCCTACCGTCGCCATCGACACCGGGACGCTCCTGGACGACGGCACCCGCGCCACCCTTCTGGTCACCTGCCGCCGCTGCCGGGGCACCGGCTCGACCCGCACCGCGGCTCCGGCCTCGGTCGTCCTGCGGGGGCACGCGTGACGGACTCGATCCTCGCGAGCTTGGACCCGGCGACCCTCGGCGATCTGCTGCGGGTGGCCGGGTCCACCGGCTTCGACCGTTGGCAGGACCAGATCCGCCGCACGGGCGGCTGCTCCAACCCCATCCACATCTCCGGCTGGACGCTCACCAAGGACAGGACCACCGGCGAGACGCTGCACCGCTACTCCACCGACACCGAGCCCGGTGGACGGCTCCGCGTCGCCTGCGGCAACCGCCGCGCCTCCCGCTGCCCGGCCTGTGCCTGGACCTACTCCGCCGACACCTACCACCTGATCCGCGCCGGACTCGCGGGCGACCAGGACAAGGACGTCCCCCCGACTGTTCGCGACCATCCGCGCGTCTTCGCCACGCTCACCGCCCCGTCTTTCGGCCCGGTCCACAACCGCCCCGACTCCGGCCGCTGCCGCTGTGGCATCGCCCACCGCACCGACGACGACGCCCTCGGCACCCCGCTCGACCTCGACGCGTACGACTACGCGGGTGCGGTCCTCTTCAACAACCACGCCGGAGACCTGTGGCAGCGCTTCACCAACCGGCTCCGCCGCGAGATCGCCGCCCGCGCCGGCCTCACACAGCGCGAACTCAAGGAAACGGCACGGGTCTCATACGGGAAGGTCGCCGAGTTCCAGAAGCGCGGGGCCGTCCACTTCCACGCCGTCATACGCCTCGACGGCCCAGACGGAGCCGACACCCCGCCCCCCTCCTGGGCCTCCGTGCAGCTGCTCAGCGACTCGATCCGCGCGGCCGTCGCGCACTCGTACACGACCATCACCGTCCCGGCCGCCGCCGGCCAACCCGCCCGGCCGCTCCGCTGGGGCACCCAGCTCGACATCCGCCCCATCCGCGCCTTCGACGCCGGGACCGACATCACCGAACAGGCCGTCGCCTCCTACGTCGCCAAGTACGCCACCAAAGCCGCAGAGACGACCGGCACCGTCGACCGCCGCGTCGGCAACCGCGAGGCCCTGGTCCTCCTCAACGTGCCCGACCACCCGCGCCGCCTCATCGAAACCTGCTTCGACCTCGATGCGCTCTACCCAGACCGGCGGCTGAGGGCTTGGGCTCACATGCTCGGCTTCCGCGGCCACTTCTCCTCCAAGTCCCGCCGCTACTCGACCACCCTCGGCGCGCTCCGACAGGTCCGCGCCGACTACCGCGCCGCCCAGCAGCGCGAGGAACTCGGCCTGCCCGACCCGGACCAGGACCCAACCGTCCTCGTCCTCACGGACTGGCAGTACGCCGGACAGGGCCACAGTCCCGGCGAGTCCGTGCTCGCCGCTTCGATCGCCAGTCACCTGCAACACAACCGAGAAACAGCACGCGATGCCCTCGCCGAACTGGAAGGAGACCGGTCGTGACTGACCCCCTGCTCACCGTCGACCAAGCCGCCGAACGTCTCGGCACCACCGCACGCTTCCCGCGCCGCCTCATCGCCGAACGCCGGATCGCCTTCGTCAAGGTCGGCAGCCACGTGCGCATCAAGGAGAGCGCCCTGGAGGCGTATATCGAGGGCAACACCGTCCAGCCGATCCGCCGCCGTCGCTCCCGCTACGGAAGGGCCGCCTGATGGGGAACACGAAGGGAAGCCGCCGGCGCTTCGGTGCTGTGCGTCAGTACCGCTCCGGCCGCTGGACCGCGAGCTACCTGGGCCCGGACGGGAAGGAGTTCCGTGCACCCGAGACCTTCGACACCAAGAGGGACGCCGAAGTCTGGCTGTCCCAGATCGAAGCGGATCTCACGCGTGGGAACTGGCAGGACCCGGACGCCGGGGCAGTGAACTTCAAGGAGTACGCCTTCCAGTGGGTGGACGAGCGTGGGCTCTCAGCAACCACTGATGAGCTGTACCGGCGACTTCTGCGGCTCCATCTCCTGCCCACCTTCGAGGGCCTGGACCTCGACGAGATCACCGCACCCCGTGTCCGTACCTGGCGAACCGAGCGGCTGTCATCCACCGGGGCCGCCACGACCGTGGCCAAGTCGTACCGGCTCCTCAAGGCCATCATGGAAACCGCGGTCGATGACGAGCTGATCCGCCGCAACCCCTGCCGCATCAGGGGCGCCGGGAAGGAGTCGTCCGCCGAACGCCAGATCGCCACCGTCGACCAGGTCGACGCGCTCGCCGACGCTCTGGGTCCTCGCTGGCGGCTGATGGTCTTCCTCGGTGCGTACGGTCCGATGCGGCCGGAGGAACAAGCGGAGCTCCGGCGTAAGGACGTGGACCTGGACGCGATGACCATCCGCGTGCGCATGGCCGCACCCGAGCTGACCACCGGTCGCCGTGCGCCTGGCGACACCAAGTCGGAAGCGGGAAAGCGGATCGTGGTCCTGCCGGCCTTCCTCCGGACCGACCTTCGACGGCATCTCGACTGGTACGCGGAGAAAGGGCCGGACGGACTTCTGTTCGTGGGGGAGAAGGGCAAGCCGTTCCGGCGTTCCACCTTCGGGCGGAAGTGGCGCAGGGCCCGCGTGCTCGTCGGCATGCCGGACGGCTTCCGCTTCTACGATCTTCGTCACACCGGTCACACCCTGGCGACCCGGTCCGGGGCCACGCTCAAGGACACGATGGTCCGCGCCGGGCAGTCGTCGGAGAAGGCTGCGCTGATCTATCAGCATTCGGATCTTGAGCGACAGCAGGAGGTTGCGAGCGGGCTGGATGACCTCGTGCGGTCCGCCCGCAGGAGGGCCGATCAGGGGCCTTCTGGTGCGGATCTGGTGCGGGATGCCTGAACTGGTCCAGACAACAAAGAAGCCCCCGGCCGATGGCCTGGGGCTTTTGCCTGGAGCGGGTGACGAGAATCGAACTCGCGCTCTGAGCTTGGGAAGCTCATGTTCTACCATTAAACTACACCCGCGAAGCGCGCTGAATGATCAGCGATGCACCGTTGCACACTCTACCCCATGGCAGGCCCCCGGTGTACGAACCGGGGGCCTTTGCGTCATGCGCCAGGGGTGGATGCGGTTGCTGTGGGCGGGAGTTGGGGGCGTAGCGTACGCAGTCGGAGTGCCGCCTGGAGTGGCGTCCTGTTCATCCCCTAATGTGGCGTTCTCGTCCAAGGGTTGTTGGGGAAGGGACTTGATGGACTCCATGGAGCGCACCGTCGTCCGCTGTGCCGAAGGGCACATTTTCGCTACCGCTTCGTTCCCGATGCAGCAGCTCGGGGCCGGTCGGATCGGTCCCGGGCGGCTTATCCGTTGTCCGCGATGTGCCCGGCTGCGGCAGGCAGTTCCGGTGGAGTTCGAGCGGCGGTAGACGCCGGCGGCAGGAGCGGCGGCAGACGGTCATGGCGGAGCGCGCGGGACAGTCCGGTTGGGGCGGTCTCGCGCGTTCTGCGTATCCTCGGGGGCGTGCTTCTCTCAGACAAGGACATCCGGGCCGAGATCGACGCCGGGCGGGTCCGCATTGATCCGTACGACCCGTCGATGGTGCAGCCATCGAGCATCGACGTGCGGCTCGACCGCTACTTCCGGGTGTTCGAGAACCACCGTTATCCGCATATCGACCCAGCCGTCGAGCAGGCGGACCTGACGCGCACGGTCGAGCCGGAGGGGGATGAGGCGTTCATCCTCCACCCCGGCGAGTTCGTGCTTGCCTCGACGTACGAGGTCATTTCTCTGCCCGACGATCTTGCGTCGCGGCTGGAGGGCAAGAGCTCGCTCGGGCGGCTCGGGCTCGTGACGCATTCGACGGCCGGGTTCATCGATCCCGGGTTCTCCGGGCATGTGACGCTGGAGCTGTCGAATCTTGCGACCCTGCCGATCAAGCTGTGGCCGGGCATGAAGATCGGCCAGCTGTGCATGTTCCGGCTGAGTTCGCCGTCGGAGTTCCCGTACGGCTCCGAGCGGTACGGGTCGCGCTACCAGGGGCAGCGCGGGCCGACGGCTTCGCGTTCGTTCATGAATTTCCACCGGACCCAGGTGTGATGCCGGACCATGACTGACGCACGAGAGAATCTGACGTACGACGGGTTCGGTCATGCCGTGCGTGAGCTGGCACAGGCCGTGGCCGACGACGGCTACGAGCCGGATGTGGTGCTGAGCATCGCGCGGGGCGGGGTCTTTGTCGCAGGCGGGCTGGCATACGCGCTGGACTGCAAGAACATTCATCTGGTGAATGTCGAGTTCTACACCGGCGTGGGCACCACTCTGGAAATGCCGGTGATGCTGGCGCCCGTTCCCAACGCCATCGATTTCTCGAACAAGAAGGTCCTGATCGCCGATGACGTGGCGGACACCGGCAAGACCCTGAAGCTGGTGCGCGATTTCTGTATCGAGCACGTCGCCGAGGTGCGCAGCGCGGTCATCTACGAGAAGCCGCACTCGCTCGTGAAGTGCGAGTACGTGTGGAAGAAGACCGATCGCTGGATCAATTTTCCGTGGAGCGTCCTGCCTCCGGTACGTAAGCCGGGCGAGCCCATCACGCCGTCCAAAGACGCACTGTGACTGCCACGGCGGCGGTCAGCTCCTCGTGAGCGCCGGGCACAGGGTGTGACCCGGTGAACCCTCCGCGTGCCCGTCGCATGCCGGATGCCTGATCGTCCGGAGCGTTCGCGGCCCGCTCACGCACGGCCCGAGGGCGGGTGTCGACACCCTGGCCCCGCTCCGGCCGCCGGTCGCACGGCAACCGAAGCGTCCTGGCCGGAGGTCCCGTCGGCCGGGTGCTTGTCGCCGTCACCGTTCCCGGTGTTCCTCGACCGGCGGGCGAGGAACTTGCCCAGTTCCCACAGGACCAGGAGCGCGACCGCGGCCAGCAGTGCCCAGCCGAACTGCCGCGCGTCGATCTCGGTCGTCCCGAGGATGCGGCGGAAGCCGTCCACCTGGGTCACCAGCACCGCGAGCACGAACTGGGCCAGTGCCACCCAGTTCATCTGCTTGCTGTCGAAGGTGGACGTCGTCAGTACCGAGTCCGTCTCGCTGCGGCATTCGAAGGCGGCCACGATCAGACAGAGTGCGAAGGCGGTGAACGCGATCGACTGACCGGTCTCGACGCTGCCGAAGCGGGCCACACCGAGCTTGATCAGTCCGAGCAGGACGACGGTGATTGCCAGTCCGCCGAGCCCGACCGTGACCAGTACGGGCCGTGTGAGCACCGACTCCCCTCGCGGACGCGGCCTGCGTCGCATGAGTCCGGGACTCTCCTGGTCGAAGCCGAGCGCGAAGCCGAAGGACGCGTTGACCACGAAGTGGATCCACAGGACCTGCGGTGGCGTGAAGGGCTCGCCGGCGGCGATGTTGAAGACGGTGGCCCCGAGGAACGTCAGTACGAAGGTGACGAGCAGCAGGAGCACGAACCGGATGTACTTGGTGAGATTGTCGTAGATCTTCCGGCCTTGCTCCACGGCGTAGACGATGGTGGCGAAGTTGTCGTCGGAGAGGATCATGCGTCCGGCGCTCTTCGCCACGTCCGTGCCGCTGCCCATGGCGATACCGATGTCAGCGGCCTTGATGGCGGGTGCGTCGTTGACGCCGTCCCCGGTCATCGCCACGACATCGCCCTGCTTCTTGAGCGTGTTGGCGAGCAGTACCTTGTGCTCCGGCGCGACCCGCCCCACCACGCCGATGCCATCGATGCGGGCAAGCTGCTCGTCCTCGGTCATGGCGGCGAACTCGGCGCCGAGGACGGCCTCGCCGGGGATGCCGAGCTGCCGGGCGATCGCCGCCCCGGTGGTGACGTCGTCGCCGGTCACCATGCGGACCCGGATGTGCGCCGCCTGGGCGTCGGCCACGGCCACCCTGGACTCCTCACGGGGAGGATCGACCATGCCGACGAGACTGGTCATCCGCAACTCGGTGACGTACCCGAGCAGGTCTCCGTCCGGATCGAAGCCGTCCGGGTCCAGATCGCGGGTGGCCGCGGCCATCACCCGGCGCCCCTCACCGCCCATGCGTTCGGTCCGCGCCTCGGCACGCCGGAGCAGTTCGGCGTCCCAGGGGATGGTCCTGCCCGCCGCGAGTGCGGTGGTGGCCCGCGCCATCACCGCCGGGGCCGCGCCCTTGACGAAGCATCGGACCACCTGCCGCCCAGTGGCGTCGACCGCCGAGTTGAAGGTGGCCATCAGCTTGTAGCCGGGGTCGAACGGCAGGGTGGCGAGCCGGGGAAGGCCGTCTCTCGTGGCGTCGATGTCCAGCCCGGCCTTGTGCGCGAGCACCAGCAGCGCGCCCTCGGTGGGATCGCCCACCACCTGGCCGTCCACCAGCTTCGCGTCGCCGGCCACCACGTACGGCAGGATCGCGTCCTCGATGCCCGCGGAGGAACCCGCGGCATGGTGGATCTTCCCCTCGAGCCCGTAGCCCGTGCCCGAGACGGTGTACCGGTCGGTGGGACTCACCACTTCGACGACGGTCATCTGGTTCATCGTCAGGGTGCCGGTCTTGTCCGAGTTGATCGCCGAGGTGAACGCCAGGGTCTCGACCGACGGAAGTTCCTTCACGATGGCGTTCCGCCTGGCCAGGTTGAGGCTGCCGACGGACAGGATCGCCTGGGTCACGGTCGGCAGGGCTTCGGGGATGGCGGCGATGGCCAGTGAGACCGCGCTGACGAACAGCAGGTCCCAGGCCTGTTCCCGCTCGCGGCCCAGGGCGAACATCACGATCATGGTCAGGCCCGCTGCCCCCGTGATCCACAGCGTGAGGGTGTTGAGTTCCTGGGTGAGCGGCGGCTCCTCTCTCTCGGTGGCCGACAGCATCCCGGAGATCCTGCCGAGCTCGGTGCCGTCGCCGGTCGCGGTGACGACGAGTACGCCGCTCCCGTGGGTGACCGGGGTGTTCATGAACGCCATATTGGTCTGGTCACCCGGTCCCGGCCGGCCGGCCGGCAGCGTGCCGGCGTCCTTCGCGGCGGGAACGCTCTCGCCGGTGAGCGCCGACTCGTCGATCTGCAGGGCGTTGGCCTCGATGATGCGTCCGTCCGCCGGCACCTGGTCGCCTGCGGCGATGAGCACAATGTCGCCGACGACGAGCTGTTCGGCGGGGATCTCCGACTCCGTCCCGTCCCTGCGCACCCGGGCCGTCGCCTTCATCATCGACTTCAGCGCGTTCATCGCGCTCTCGGCCTTGCCCTCCTGGCGCAGGCCCACGACCGCGTTGAGCAGCGTCAGCACGAACAGCAGGATCGCGGTGCTCCACTCCCTGATGAGCAGCGAGACGACCGCCGCGGCCACGAGGACGAGCTGCATGTAGCTGCGGTACTGCTCGAGGAACCGGAGCCAGGCCGGAGTCCGCTTCTCCTCGGGCAGTGCGTTCGGGCCGTGAACGGCGACGAGTTCGGCGGCCCGTGCCGCGGAGAGGCCGACCGCCGGATTCACCCCGAGCGCCGCCAGGACCTCTTCGGAAGAACACGCGTACCAGCCGTCCTCCGATGCCCTGGGCCGCTCTCCCCCGGCGTCCGACTGCACCGTCATCGTCGTGCCTCCGATCCGGTCCGGCCTGGCCGATTCGGGCCGGTCCGGGCTGGTCCGCCGGGCTCTAGTGCCGCTCCCGGCACTAGCCGCGCTTCTTCGTCGGTCGCCCGGCGCCGGACGCGCGCCTGCCGCCCGCCGGTGTGTCGCTCCCGTCCGTGGCCCGGGCAGCCGTCGGATGCCGGGAGGCGTACGGGTCGGCCGGGGCCCCCGCGGGGGCCTCCTGCTCCAGCTCCCGCTTGGCCGCGAGCAGATCCTTCCGGGCCTGCTCCCCCGCTTCGGGGTACTGGGGATCGATGTCCATCAGGGTGTGCGCGAGCACCGCCGCCGCGCATATCCGCGCGAACCACTTCCGGTCCGCCGGTATGACGTACCAGGGCGCCCACTTCGTACTCGTTGCCGACAGCATCTCGGAGAACGCGTGCTGGTAGTCGTCCCACCGGCGCCGCTCCCTGACGTCGGCTGCGGAGAACTTCCAGTTCTTCTCCGGCAGGTCGATCCGCTTCATGAAGCGGACGCGCTGCTCCTCCTTGGAGAGGTTCAGGAAGATCTTCACCACCTTGAACCCGTTGTCCGTGAGGTAGCGCTCCCAGTTGTTGATCTCCCGGTAGCGGCGGTCCCATACCCCCGGCCCGCCGGCGTCGTCCGGCAGCTTCTGCCGGACGAGGTTCTCGGGGTGGACCCGCACGACGAGGACCTCCTCGTAGTGCGAGCGGTTGAAGATGGCGATCTCTCCGCGTGCGGGCAGCCGACGGGCGTAACGCCACAGGTAGTCGTGGTCGAGTTCCTCGGTGGAGGGCACCTTGAAGCTGCTGACCCGCACGCCCTGGGGGTTGACGCCGCTCATGACGTGGCGGATCGTCCCGTCCTTGCCCCCGGCGTCGAGCGCCTGGAGACAGAGCAGTACGCCGTACGTGTCCTGGGCGGCCAGCCGGTCCTGGTACTCCGCCAGCAGGGACACCCCGGTCCGCAGCAGCTCGACCCCCTCGCGTTTCCTCAGGCCGGCCTTGTAGCGAGGATCGAAGTCCCGGCCCAGGTTCACCTTCGAGCCCGGTTTCACCCGCAGCGGCCCGATGAACTCCGCGATGCGTTCGGCTCTCTCGTCCGCCATCACCGATCAGCCCTTCTCTCCGGTCACGGTGAGCGCCGCGCGTCCCGGCCCTCGCCACCGACGCGGACTGCTCCCCGCCGCCGGGGACCGGAGCGGCCTCGGCCTTCACCGCCGCGCAGGTGGCGCTGAGCACCATCCGGGCCCGGCGTTCGAGCGGTGCCATGAAGTCGGCCGCTTCACCGGCGCCGCCGGGGGCCAGAATGCAGCCGTTCACCAGCCCTCCTTCGCCAGGGCTGTGCCACGGTGACTCAGGCGCCTGGCCGGTCGGCATGCGTGCGCTCACCCGATGGCTCCGGGGCCGGCGGCCCAGGTGGCATCAGAGCGGCAGCGCACTACGAAGAACCCGGAAAGGTACGAGGATTCCTGAGCCTTCCGTTCTCATAGCGTGCGCCGCACGTCGGCTCGTCGCACGCCGAGGGTGATGGGCTCGCATCTGTGGCCCCTCGCCGGTTGATCGTCGTCACCGGCCCCTCCGCGGGCAGGTTCTCGACGCCTGAGTCCGGTCAGGTCCGGTCCGTGACGGCAAAGAACCCCCGGCGCCTTGTGCCGGGGGTCTCTTCATGGTCCTGGGACGCGGTCGTCAGATCGTGCCCAGCTTGATGATCGACAGCAGCGCGATGAGCTGGATCGCGGACGCACCCAGCGCCTTCGGCCACGGCAGGTCGTGCGACTTGCTCACCATGGAGGTGAACAGTGCGGCCGACGCCAGCCAGGTCATCCAGCCGAGTATCTGGACCAGGGAGTTCTCGCCGCCGAGGAAGAGCGCGAAGATCAGCCGCGGGGCGTCCGTGATCGACATGATCAGCATGGAGAGGCCCACGGTCGGCTGCCAGGCGCCTTCGCCGCCGAGCTGGCGGGCGAGGGTGTGGGTGACCGCGCCGAGGACCAGACCGCCGATGACGAAGCCGACGCCCGTGAGGAGGACGTACGGGACGGCGGTGGAGATCGTCGCGTGGATGGCGTCGTCGCGGGCCTGGTCGAAACCGAAGAGCGCCAGCAGGCCGTAGAGGAACGTGACGATGAGGGCCGGGCCCCAGACGGGGTAGTCGCGCATCTGCCAGAACGTCGGTCCGGGGCGCAGCACGATGCCGCTCAGCAGCTGCTGCCAGTGCAGGCGGGGGCCGGCGGGCTGGGCGGGTGCCTGGCCGGCGCGGTAGGTGTTGCCGTCGCCGTACGGGTCCTCGTTGATGCTGAACGCCTGGGTGTGACCCGGGTTGTTGGCGTACGGGTCGCCCTGGTGGGGCTGGTGAGGCTGGTGGTACGGGTCGCCGAAGTATTCGGGTTCGCCGTGTGCGCCGCCGTAGCCCTGGTGCCCGCCGGGGTGCCGGGCTCCGTACGGGGCGCCGTTGCCTCCCGCCGGGGGCCATGGCTGCTGTCCGTACGGCGGCGGTGGTGCCTGCGTGCCGTACGGCTGCTGCTGCGGTTGTTGTTGCCCTTGTCGAGGGGTGCGGTTGTCCCGGCCGCGTCCGATCCTGAATCCAGCCACGTCATCGAACGTACCTGGTCCGCGTGTGTGCGGTGGGAGAGCCGGGGAACCCGGCCTCCTTTGCGGCCGAGCTGTGACATCCCCTAAGGGGACCCTGGGGGGCCGGCCGGTGTGCACGAAACCCGGGTCCGCTGTACGGGAAACAGGACCGGTTCGATGGCAGGCGTCAGCCCGCCCAACAGCAGAAGCGGCCGGTCCTGCCCCCGAGGCAGGTCCGACCGCTTCTGTACCGCTGAGACCGGCTACTTCACCGGCTCGGGCTCCGGAGCGTCCGCCGCCTCCGGCTCGCCGGCCGGGTCCGACGGAGTCTTCACCGAGTCCAGCAGCAGCTGCGAGACGTCGACCACCTGGATCGACTCCTTGGCCTGGCCGTCGTTCTTCTTGCCGTTGACCGAGTCGGTCAGCATGACGAGGCAGAACGGGCAGGCGGTGGAGACGATGTCCGGGTTGAGGGAGAGGGCTTCCTCGACACGCTCGTTGTTGATGCGCTTGCCGATCCGCTCCTCCATCCACATCCGGGCACCACCGGCGCCGCAGCAGAAGCCGCGCTCCTTGTGGCGGTGCATCTCCTCGTTCCGCAGACCCGGCACCTTCGCGATGATCTCGCGCGGGGGCGTGTAGATCTTGTTGTGACGGCCCAGGTAGCAGGGGTCGTGGTACGTGATCAGACCCTCGACCGGCGTCACCGGGATCAGCCTGCCCTCGTCGATGAGGTGCTGGAGCAGCTGCGTGTGGTGGATGACCTCGTACTCGCCGCCGAGCTGCGGGTACTCGTTCGCGATGGTGTTGAAGCAGTGCGGGCAGGTCGCGACGATCTTCTTCGACGACTTCGGCTTCTTCGTCGCCTCATCGTCGTCGTCCTCCCCGAACGCCATGTTCAGCATCGCGACGTTCTCCTGGCCGAGCTGCTGGAACAGCGGCTCGTTGCCCAGGCGGCGGGCCGAGTCACCCGTGCACTTCTCGTCGCCGCCCATGATCGCGAACTTCACGCCCGCGATGTGGAGCAGCTCCGCGAAGGCCTTGGTGGTCTTCTTGGCGCGGTCCTCGAGAGCGCCCGCGCAGCCGACCCAGTAGAGGTAGTCGATCTCCGACAGGTCCTCGACGTCCTTGCCGACGATCGGGACCTCGAAGTCGACTTCCTTCGTCCACTCGACGCGCTGCTTCTTGGCCAGCCCCCAGGGGTTGCCCTTCTTCTCCAGGTTCTTGAGCATCGTGCCCGCCTCGGACGGGAACGCGGACTCGATCATCACCTGGTAGCGGCGCATGTCGACGATGTGGTCGATGTGCTCGATGTCGACCGGGCACTGCTCCACGCACGCACCGCAGGTGGTGCAGGACCAGAGCACGTCCGGGTCGATGACGCCGTTCTCCTCGACGGTGCCGATCAGCGGGCGCTCGGCCTCTGCGAGAGCGGCTGCCGGTACGTCCTTCAGCTGCTCCTCGGTCGCCTTCTCGTTGCCCTCCATGTCCTTGCCGCCACCGGCGAGCAGGTACGGGGCCTTGGCGTGCGCGTGGTCGCGCAGCGACATGATCAGGAGCTTCGGGGAGAGCGGCTTGCCCGTGTTCCAGGCGGGGCACTGCGACTGGCAGCGACCGCACTCGGTGCACGTGGAGAAGTCGAGGATGCCCTTCCAGGAGAACTGCTCGACCTGGGAGACACCGAAGACGTCGTCCTCGCCCGGGTCCTCGAAGTCGATCGGCTTGCCGCCGGAGGCCATGGGCTGCAGGGCGCCCAGCGCGCTCTCACCGGTCGCGTTGCGCTTGAACCAGATGTTCGGGAAGCCGAGGAAGCGGTGCCAGGCGACACCCATGTTGGTGTTCAGCGAGACCGTGATCATCCAGATCAGCGAGACGCTGATCTTGACCATCGCGGTGAAGTAGATGAGGTTCTGCAGCGTGGTGACGCTCAGGCCCTTGAAGGCGAGCACCAGCGGGTACGAGACGAAGTACGCCGCCTCGTAGCTCTCTACGTGGTGGATCGCGCCCTCGAGACCGCGCAGGGTCAGGATCGCCAGGCCGATGGTGAGGATGACGTACTCGACGAAGTACGCCTGCCAGGCCTTGGAGCCCGCGAAGCGCGACTTGCGGCCGGCCCGGGAGGGGAGCGAGAGCAGCCGGATCACCATCAGGACAGCGATGCCCACCGTCGTCATCAGGCCGATGAACTCGGTGTACATCTCGAACGGCAGGAATCCGCCGAGGACGGGGAGGGTGTAGTCGGCGTGGAAGAGCTGGCCGTATGCCTGGGCCAGCGTCGGCGGCAGCGTCAGGAAGCCGATGGCGACGAACCAGTGGGCGAAGCCGACGATGCCCCACCGGTTCATCCGGCTGTGGCCGAGGAACTCCCTGACCAGGGTGATCGTTCGGGCCTTGGGGTTGTCCGTTCGGCTGCCCGCCGGTACCGGCTGTCCGAGCCTGACAAACCGGTAGATCTGCGCGAAGGCTCGGAAAAAGAGCGCAACGCCGACCACGGTCAGAACCAGCGACACGATGATCGCGGCGAGTTGCATTTGGGGGCTCCTCGGGCCTGCGAGGGTGGGATCCAGCACGTACTAAGCAGTAACTTAATCAGTCTGTGCTGACACTATCTACTTATTCCGCCGCGCTGTAGCCGCGCCGCCGGTGATCTGTGTCGCTCAGGTGCGCCTTCCCGCGGTGGGTGAGCCCGCGGAGGGTGGCGCGGAGTGGGGTGTATACGGCTTCCGCGAGGATGGCCAGGTCGAGTCCCAGCCAGTGGTGCTCGGCGTAGTGCTGGTCGAGCAGGGCGGGTTCGTCCCAGGGCATTGTGGAGCGGGAGCGGACCTGGGCCAGGCCGGTGAGGCCGGGTCTCAGTTCCTGCCGCCAGTGTCGCGCACCGGTCTCGGTCGGGGTGCCCGCCCGCTCGTGGTCAGGGGTGAGAGGTTCCGGTCCGACGAGCGAGAGATCTCCCCGTACGACGTGGGGCAGCCGGGACAGCACGTCCAGGCGCAGCCGACGGGTGCCCAGGGAGCGCAGCGCGAAGGGGTGGCCGGCCAGTCCGATCCGGGTGGAGCGGGTCAGTACGCAGCCCGGGGGGCGCTGTGCGGCGAGGGTGAGGGCTGCGGCGGCGAGCAGGGGAGCGGTCAGGGCCAGCAGAGCCGAGCCGAGCACGAGATCCAGTGCGCGCTTGGCTGTCATGCGCGACCTCGGTCCGGGCCACGCGTGTGTCCGCGTCCGCATCCGCGTGCGCATCCGCATCGTTCACACCTGCCTGGCTCGGACGGATCGAGTGCCTGTTTTGCGCAGCTCTCGCCATTTTGTAACAGAACGATCCCACGTGACGATGATGGACCGGGTATGCGGCCCGCCTGGCGGGCCGGTGTCGTTCGGTGAAGTGCAGGTCGCGCGGGGTGTGTGCACGATAGTTGAGTCGAGTCGACTCACCTCTGTTGACTCCGGGGTGCCTTTCATGCATCCTTGAGCCAGATCCACTCAAGTAGTCAGTTGGAGGAATTGAAATGGCACGTGCGGTCGGCATCGACCTGGGCACGACTAACTCCGTCGTCAGCGTTCTCGAAGGCGGCGAGCCCACCGTCATCACCAACGCCGAAGGCGCCAGGACCACGCCGTCCGTCGTCGCCTTTGCGAAGAACGGCGAGGTTCTGGTGGGCGAGGTCGCCAAGCGCCAGGCGGTGACCAACGTCGACAGGACCATCCGGTCGGTCAAGCGCCACATGGGCACCGACTGGAAGATCGACCTCGACGGCAAGAGCTTCAACCCGCAGCAGATGAGCGCCTTCATCCTGCAGAAGCTGAAGCGCGACGCCGAGGCGTACCTGGGCGAGAAGGTCACCGACGCGGTGATCACCGTTCCGGCGTACTTCAACGACTCCGAGCGTCAGGCGACGAAGGAGGCCGGCGAGATCGCGGGCCTGAACGTCCTGCGTATCGTCAACGAGCCGACCGCCGCCGCGCTGGCGTACGGGCTCGACAAGGACGACCAGACGATCCTCGTCTTCGACCTCGGTGGCGGCACCTTCGACGTGTCCCTCCTGGAGATCGGTGACGGCGTCGTCGAGGTGAAGGCCACCAACGGTGACAACCACCTCGGTGGTGACGACTGGGACCAGCGCGTCGTCGACTACCTGGTGAAGCAGTTCGCCAACGGTCACGGTGTGGACCTGTCCAAGGACAAGATGGCTCTCCAGCGTCTGCGCGAAGCCGCGGAGAAGGCGAAGATCGAGCTGTCCTCCTCGACGGAGACCACGATCAACCTGCCGTACATCACGGCGTCCGCCGAGGGCCCGCTGCACCTGGACGAGAAGCTCACGCGCGCCCAGTTCCAGCAGCTCACCGCGGACCTCCTGGAGCGCTGCAAGAACCCGTTCCACAACGTCATCAAGGACGCGGGCATCCAGCTCTCCGAGATCGACCACGTCGTTCTCGTCGGTGGCTCGACCCGTATGCCGGCCGTCGCCGAGCTCGTCAAGGAGCTCACCGGTGGCCAGGAGGCCAACAAGGGCGTGAACCCGGACGAGGTCGTCGCCATCGGCGCCTCGCTCCAGGCCGGTGTCCTCAAGGGCGAGGTCAAGGACGTCCTGCTGCTCGATGTCACCCCGCTGTCTCTCGGTATCGAGACCAAGGGCGGCATCATGACGAAGCTCATCGAGCGCAACACGACGATCCCGACCAAGCGGTCCGAGATCTTCACGACGGCCGAGGACAACCAGCCGTCCGTCCAGATCCAGGTCTACCAGGGCGAGCGCGAGATCGCGGCGTACAACAAGAAGCTCGGCATGTTCGAGCTGACCGGTCTGCCGCCGGCCCCGCGTGGTGTCCCGCAGATCGAGGTCGCGTTCGACATCGACGCCAACGGCATCATGCACGTCGCCGCCAAGGACCTCGGCACCGGCAAGGAGCAGAAGATGACCGTCACCGGCGGCTCCTCGCTGCCGAAGGACGAGGTCAACCGGATGCGTGAGGAGGCCGAGCAGTACGCGGAGGAGGACCACCGCCGCCGCGAGGCCGCCGAGTCCCGCAACCAGGGCGAGCAGCTCGTCTACCAGACGGAGAAGTTCCTCAAGGACAACGACGACAAGGTTCCCGGTGACGTGAAGACGGAGGTGGAGACCGCGCTCACCGAGCTGAAGGAGAAGCTCAAGGGCGAGGACACCGCCGAGATCCGTACCGCCACCGAGAAGGTCGCGGCCGTCTCCCAGAAGCTGGGCCAGGCGATGTACGCCAACGCGCAGGCAGAGGGCGGCCCGCAGGCCGACGGTCAGCCGGGCGCCGAGCAGGCACGGGCCGATGACGATGTCGTCGACGCCGAGATCGTGGACGACGAGAAGGACGCCAAGGGCGGTGCGGCGTGACCGAGGAGACTCCGGGCTTCGAGGAGAAGCCCGACGTTCCCTCCGGCGCCACCCCTGACGACGCCGACCCGAAGGCTGCCTCCTCCTCCACGGAGGAGGGGGCGGCCCCGGCCGGGGACGTGAACCAGACCGCCGGTCTGACGGCACAGCTGGACCAGGCACGCAGTGCGCTCACCGAGCGCACCGGCGACCTCCAGCGGCTCCAGGCCGAGTACCAGAACTACCGCCGCCGCGTGGAGCGGGACCGGGTCGCGGTCAAGGAGATCGCCGTTGCGGGTCTCCTGAGCGAGCTCCTGCCCGTGCTCGACGACGTCGGCCGCGCCAGGGACCACGGCGAGCTGGTGGGCGGGTTCAAGTCGGTGGCCGAATCGCTGGAGACGGTCGTCGCCAAGCTGGGCCTGCAGCAGTTCGGCAAGGAGGGCGAGCCCTTCGACCCGACGATCCACGAAGCCCTGATGCACTCGTACGCGCCGGACGTCACCGAGACGACCTGCGTGGCGATCCTGCAGCCGGGGTATCGCATCGGCGAGCGCACCATCCGCCCCGCGCGGGTGGCAGTGGCCGAGCCGCAGCCGGGCGCGAGCCCCGCGGCGGCAAAGGAAGAGAAGACAGACGACGAGGAGAGCGGTGGCACCGAGGAGGTCTGACATTTCGTCCGACCACCGCGGGGCCCACCGCCCGGCACGGCGACCGGCCCCCGGGGCCGGCGCCGGGGCCCTCGGGGGGGAGGAGGGGCCGGGCGGGGGACGCAGGGCAT
>NZ_JBEZKL010000120.1:0-22635 GCF_040704695.1 Streptomyces sp. NPDC048411 | reverse complement strand
GCCGCAGGGACAGCACGACGACATCGGGGAGGAGGCCGCCCGGGCCCTGAAGGCGCTCGGCGTGACCAGCGGGATCTTCCACGTCGAGTGCTGGCCCGTCGCGCCACCGAAAGGGGTGAACCGTCGTAACTTTCCCACCCCCGTAGCGTTCTGTCGCGCTATGAGGGCGATCGGTTACGCAGGGTCAGGTTGCGGCCAGCTCCTTGCGGGCCGCCCGGCGCACCGTCGCGAGCGCCGGATCGAGCGCGGGTACGGCGGCGAGAAGCTGCTTGGTGTACGGATCCCGCGGTGCCCCGTAGACCTCGTCGACACTGCCCTGTTCGACGATCCGGCCCCGCCGCATCACCGCGACCCGGTCGCTGACCTGCCGGACGACGGCGAGGTCATGGGCGATGAAGACCAGCCCGAGCCCCAGTTCCCGCTGGAGTTCGGCAAGGAGTGCGGTGACCTGCGCCTGGGTGGTGACATCGAGCGCGGAGACCGGTTCGTCGCAGACGATCACCCTGGGGTCGGCGGCGAGTGCGCGGGCGATACCGACGCGCTGGCGCTGTCCGCCGCTGAATTCGTGCGGGTAGCGGTCGTACCGGTCGGGGTCGAGCCCGACGCGTTCCAGCAGTTCCCGGACACGGCTCCGGATCCGCGTGTCGTCGAGGACGCCCGCGGCGCGCAGCGGATCGGCGACGGATTCGCCGATCGAGCGGCGCGGGTTGAGCGAGGCGACGGGGTCCTGAAAGACCATCTGGAGCTCGCGCCGGTACGGCCGCAGTGATTTGTCGGACAGGGAGCCGATCTCCGCACCCCCGTAGTGGAGCCTGCCCCCGGTCGGGTCGAGGAGGCGTACGAGCATCCGGCCGAGCGTTGTCTTGCCGCTGCCGCTCTCGCCGACGATGCCGAGTGTCTCGCCGCGGTGGACGGTGAGGGAGACGCCGTCCACGGCGGTGAACCGGCTGCTGCCGCGCCCGAATTCGCGCCACAGGCCGACGGCTTCGAGCAGCGGCTCGCCATCGCCCGCACCCCGCGGCTCCGGGATGGGCGCCGCGCCCTTCACGTCCGGCGCCGCGACCGGCGCCACCCGCTTCGCGTCCACCCGCGGGACCGCGGACAGGAGTTCGCGGGTGTACGGCCGACGGGGCGCACCGAGCACGTCGACGACCGGCCCGCTCTCCACCTCCCGGCCCGCCTGCATGACCAGCACGTCGTCGACGCTCTCCGCCGCGACGCCCACGTCATGGGTGACCAGCAGCAGTCCCATGCCCGTTTCATGGCGCAGGTGGTGCAGCAGGTCGAGGATCTGGGCCTGGACGGTGACGTCCAGCGCGGTCGTCGGTTCGTCGGCGATCAGCAGCTGCGGCTCGCAGGCGAGCGCCATCGCGATGAGGGCACGCTGCCGCATCCCGCCGGAGAACTCGTGCGGCCGGGACCGGGAACGCCGTGCCGCGTCGGGGATGCCGACCCGGTCGAGGACCTCCACGGCCCGTGCCCGCGCCGCCCGCCGGGAGGCACGCGTGTGGACCCGGTACACCTCGGCGATCTGGTCGCCGACCGCGTAGTACGGGTCCAGGGACGACAGCGGGTCCTGGAAGACCATCGCGGCCCCCGCCCCGCGCAGCGCCCGCAGTTCCGTGTCGTCCGCCGTCTGTACATCCACGCCCGCGACCCGGATCGAGCCGCCGACGGTGGCGCCTGTCCCCCGGTGCAGTCCGAGCAGGGCGTACGCGGACGCGCTCTTGCCGGAGCCGGACTCACCGACGACACCGAGCGCGGCTCCCGCCTCCAGCGTGAACGAGAGGCCGTCCACCGCACGGGCCATACCGAAGTCGATCGTGAGGTCCTTGACCTCCACCAGCGGAAGTGTCATGACAGGACCACCCGTCGGTCGGCCACCGCGTACAGCACATCCGCGACGGCATTGGCGAGCACCACAAAGAATCCGGTCACCAGCACCATGCCGACGACGACGGGCAGGTCGACGACCTTGACGGCGTGGACGAGTTCGCGCCCGATGCCGGGGATGCCGAAGAGTGATTCGGTGAGCACCGCGCCGCCGAACATCGAACCGAAGTCGAGTGCGCTGAGCGCGATCACGGGTGCGAGGGCACCGCGCAGCGCATGCCGCCCGATGATGGCCCGCTCGCTGACTCCGTACGCCCGAAAGGTGCGGACATGGTCTTCGGCGAGCGTCTCCAGCATGGAGCTCCTGGTCAGCCGGGCGTACTTGGCGGACTCGATGAGGGCCAGCGACACCCAGGGCAGCAGCAAGCCCCAGGCCCACTGCTGCGGGTCCTCGCTGAACGGCACATATGTCGGGGACGGCAGCCACTGCAGGGTCGAGCAGAAGACGATGATGAGCAGCAATCCGATGACGAAGACGGGCGTGGCCGTGCCGGCCAGCGTCAGCCAGGTCAGGACGCGCTCGGTGAATGTGCCGCGCCGCCAGGCGGACAGCACACCGGTGCCGACGCCGAGCGCCACCCATCCCACGAAAGCACCGATCACGAGCGAGCCGGTGACTGGCAGCTTGGTGAGGATCAGCTCGGTGACCTGCTGATCGCTCTGGTACGAGACGCCGAGGCAGGGCACACCGCAGTGCTCGACACCCGTACCGGTGGAGAAGTCCCGTCCGGCGACCAGGCCCTGGAGGAAGTGCCAGTACTGCACGTACACCGGGTCGTCGAGCTGTAGCTGCTCGGTGACCTGTGCGACCTGGGCAGGCGAGCAACGCGGGCCGCAGGCGAGCTGGGCGACATTGCCTGGGGCAACGTAGAAGACCGCGTACAGGACGACGGTGAGGGCGAGGAGCACGAAGACGGCTCCGCCGAGCCTTCGCAGCAGAAACCCGGTCATGCCTGGGCCTCCTTCTTGCGTTCCTTGCGGCCGGTGCCGATCCGCAGCCGGGACGCGGCGCGCGGGTCGAGTGCCGTACGGACACCCTCACCGAAGACGGTCAGCGCGAGCACGGTCACGAAGAGCAGCCCGGCGGGCAGCAGAAGATAGGTGGGGGCCGCCTGGTACCAGGTGTCGGCCTCGGTGAGCATCTGCCCCCAGGACGGAGTGGGCGGTTTGATGCCGACCCCGAGGAAGGACAGGGCCGCTTCGACGACGATGTTGGTGGGGAAGAGCAGTGCGGCGTACGTGATGACGGGCGCGGCAAGCGAGGGCAGCAGTTCGCGTCGGGCGATGCTCCACTTGCCCCGCCCGCTGAGCCGGGCCGCCGAGACGAAGTCGAGCGATTTCAAGGTGAGGGCCTGTGCGCGCACGATCTTCGACGTACCGGCCCAGTTGATCCCGCCGATGACCAGGGCGATCAGTACAGGCCGAGGGAAGGACGACGGGACGATCGCGAGCAGCGCCAGCGCGATCACCATGATCGGCAGGGCGACATTGATCTCGGTGATACGGCTGAGGATCTGGTCGACCCACCGGTTACCGAGGGCCGAGGCGACGCCGACGACCAGGCCGATCGCGACCTGGAGGATGGTGGCGACGACGGCGACACCGAGCGAGACACGGGCCCCGTAGACGATCCGGGCGAACAGGTCGCGGCCGGTCTGCGGTTCGACGCCGAGCCAGTGGTCGGCGCTGATGCCGCCGAACGGGCCGATGGGAAC
The DNA here is from genome assembly GCF_040704695.1 of Streptomyces sp. NPDC048411. Classification (NCBI taxonomy): domain Bacteria; kingdom Bacillati; phylum Actinomycetota; class Actinomycetes; order Kitasatosporales; family Streptomycetaceae; genus Streptomyces; species Streptomyces sp. NPDC048411. The sequence continues at coordinate 19,027 of NZ_JBEZKL010000120.1, read as the reverse complement.
ACCGCCGGCCGCGGAGTCGACGAGGTCGGGGTGGTACGCGTTGGGGTCCTGGCCCGCCAGTGCCGTGAGCAGTGGCGCGGCGAGTGCGACCAGGACAAGCAGGAGGACAACGACCGCCGCGGCGGTGGCCGCGCGCTGTGCGCGCAGCCGCCGCCAGAACAGCCGGGCCCCTGAAGGGGGAGCGGCCACCGGGGCCGCTCCCGCCTCCTGGGCCAGCAGAGATTCCGACATGGCTACTTGACCGCGACCTGGGAGATATCGAGGACGCCGGTCCAGTCACTGATCACGACGTTCTTGATGTCCTGCCCGAAGAGCCGCTTGTAGACCGGGTGGAAGAGCGGCACGGTCAGCGCCTGCTCACCGGTCTTCTTGTCCAGGGCACCCCAGCGCTGAGCTGCGGCATCCAGGTCGGTCAGCTTGTTGATCTCGTCGATCTCCTTGTTGACCGCCTGATCGTTCAGGAAACCGCTGTTGAAGTTGGCGCCGTCCTTGACGATCTGGCGTCCGTCGAAGATCGGTGCGAGGAACGGTCCGCCGGACGGCCAGTCGGCACCCCAGTGGGCGAGGAAGAAGCCCGGCTCCTTCGTGGCGCTGTGAGTGGTGTCGGAGTAGTCGTTGCCTTCCAAGCCCTGGAGCTTGACGGTGATGCCGGCCTTCTTGAGGGCGTCCTGGATGGCGGTGGCGATTTCCGGGCTGGTCTCGAAGTTCTTCTCGTTGGAGTGCGTGAGCGTGATGGTCAGGCCCTTGGCGTAACCGGCCTCCTTCAGCAGCTCCCTGGCCTTCGCCGGGTTTCCGGTCTTGCCCGCCGGGAAGTGGTCGTACGGCGTGTAACCGAAGGACTTCTGGTTCGGCAGGTACGTGGTGGCGGGCTCGGCGAGCGCGGAGCCGCCGGCCGCGTTGATGACCGAGGTGCGGTCGACGGCGTACGAGATCGCCTGGCGCACCTTCGGGTTGTCGAACGGCTTCACCTTCGGGTTGAAGGCGATGTAGTTCGTGTAGCCGAAGTGGCCGGTGCCGACACGGGCGGCGAGCGTCTTGTCTCCGGTGACCTTGGCGAGCTCGGCCGGCCCGAGGTTGGTGTCGGTGGTGACTGCGGCGGCGTCGGCGCCCTGCGAGGCGGAAAGCCGCTGGTTGATGACGGCGGAGTCGAGCCCGGAGCGTACGTCGATCCGGTCCGGGTACGCCTTGCGCTCCTCGTCGGTGGCGGCCGACCAGAACGTGTTGCGCTCCAGGACGAGGCGCTCGCCGTCGCCCTCGTTCTTGACGACCTTGTACGGACCCGAGGAGATCGGGTGGTTCTCGTACTTCGTGCCGGTGTCCTTGGCCTTCGGCACCGGGGTCGTCTGGGTCTGCGTCGCCAGGTAGGGGAACTCGCCCTCCGGCTTGTTGAGGTGGAAGACGATCGTCTTCGCGTCGGGCGTCTCGATCGAGGCGAGGCCCTTCTTGTCCTTGTACGGGCCCTGGTAGTCGGCGCCGCCGATCAGCCAGTCGCGCAGGTAGGGCGCACCGCCCGAGAGTTCGGCAGCGAAGGAGCGCTCGATGCCGTACTTGATGTCGGCGCTCGTGATCGCGGTGCCGTCCTCGTACTTCAGGCCGTCCTTGAGCGTGTACGTCCAGACGGTGGCGTTCTTGCTGGGCGTGCCCAGGTCGGTCGCCAGGTCGGGCACGACCTTCGCGCCGGCCGCGCCGTCCTCCCGGTTGCGGGTGGTCAGCGTACGGAAGACCAGGGACGGGACGTTGCCGCCACCGGAGGTGTACAGCCGCGCGGGGTCGAAGTCCTCCTGCGGGTTGCTGTTGAGGACGGTGAGCGTGCCGCCCTTGGCGGGCTTGCCCGCCGCGCCGGATGTGCCGTCGCTGCCCTTGCTGTTCTGGGGCCCGCACGCGGCGGCGCCCGAACCCACGACGAGAACCACGACGGCCGCTGCCACGCGGCGCGATATGACGGACGGTTGACGCATCGGAAGATGACCTCTCGGAGTACTGCTGACGAATGAAGGCTGAACGAGGATCCGTGCAGGCAGCAGCGAGGGTGCAAGGTGGAACAAACGGTCAAGGATCAGGATGAACCGGACCGGGACACCAGAACTGCCGCGCCTGCGGACGGAGTACGCCCGGCGCGGCAGTCGGGAAGAGCCGTTCCCTGCGAGACAGTGCTCGGGGAAGGGGAGTCGACGCGCGCTCAGGCAGGCGTCAGCAACAGTGAATGTCGGCGACGCTGTGCCCGGTCACACCGATGAGCGCCAGCTCTATGGCGGCGCGTTCGAAGGTGACGGGCTTGCGTGACATGCCGAGAAATATGCGCGACGGCACCCTTGATGTCAACGCGGAATAAGACAGTCGTCCCACATGCCGGACACCCTCTCCAAGGGCCGGACGCCCGGCCTGCTCGCGGGCATCGGCCGGGAGGCAGCCGACGGCAGCCGGGCAGGGCCGACGGGCGGCCCCGCCGGACTCAACCGCCCGGATACACCCAGGCGTTGGGACGGCACTTGATGCCGTCGATATCGAGGGACTTGGTCTGCTGCTGCATCACGGGAGCCAGGGCGCCCGGCGTGCGGCAGCTCACATGATTGTGCCCCAGCCGGTGGCCGACCTCGTGATTGATCAGCATCTGGCGGTAGGAGAAGAGCTTCTTCGGGCCGAACGTCGACGACCCCTGCGCCCAGCGATAGGCGTTGATCATCACGCGCTCGGTCGCCGCCGAATCGCACGACACGTTGTCTTCGGTCGTATCGAGACCCGACTTCCCACACCAGTCACCGGTGGTTCCCGGGCTGGCCAGAGTGATCACGAAATCCGGGTCGCCCGAGGAGATCCGCTCGAAAGTCATGGCGCCGCCGTGCGCCCAACTACGGTCGTCATTAAGGGTTTTCTGGACCGCCTTGGCAAAAAGTCCGGCGTCGAGACCGAGACCTTTCTCGACATCGATCCGATAGCGATACTTATGCCCCCGTCCCGGCGCCTTCACTGCTCCCGGGACCGTCTCGAAGCGTCCGGACCCCTTGAGTTCCGGAGCGAGCGGATAGGCCATGGCCATCTTCTGCTCGTACGAAAGAGGCGCGACCACCGCCGCTTTCGGCGTCTGCCGGTCGTCCGAGCGGGAGGAGGTGTCCTCGCCACTGTCCCGGTCGACACCCGCCCCGGGTGCGGCGGTGCCGACCCGCCCGCTGCTGTCGTGCGCGACCTGAGCGGCCACGACCACCGCCAGCACGGTGGTCACGGCGGCGGCCGCGACACCGGTGAGGGTGCGTCCCTTGCCGCTCCTGGTGACCGGAGGGGCATCGGCGCCGCCGGGAGCCGGCTGCTCGTCCCCGTCGCCGACCGAGGTGAACGGGTCGACCGGCGGGGTCGGTGGGGCGGACGGGGAACGAGGGGCGGGGGGCGCGGGCGGCGCGTCGAAGGCGTCGACGAACTCCCGTCGCGGACCCGGTATCAGCGACCGCGTACCGGCTGCGGGCTGCCGGTCCGACGTCCCCTGCGGCATCGGCCGGGCCATGGGCCGAGGCGTCTGCGGCGTCCCGGGCCGCAGACCCGGGACGCCCGGCCGCCCCGGAGCCTGCCGGTCGCCGAACACCGGCTGCGGTCCGGTCTGCCAGCCGCCGCCCGGCTCGCGCTGCTCGGGATGGCCGCCGCGCACTTGCGGGACCCCCTGGAACGGAGTGCGCCCGTCCGTGCCGGACGGCGCCCCGGCCACCTTCCTGCGCCGTCCGCTGCCGGGCTCCGCCCGGATCGCCTCACGAGCGCCGCCCCGGTCCGCCGCGGCGGCGTCGATATCTCGCTCGTCGGCTTGGGGCCCTTTTCGGCTGTGTCGTCCCACGCCCCGGATCAGCTCCCGCCGCATTCGTCGAGCAGTTCCCGGAACGCCTGGGCGACCGCTTCCGGGTACTCCATCATTGCCACGTGCCCGGCATCGGGCAGTGTCAGCAGCCGCGCATCGCGGAAGGCCGCGGACGCTCTGCGTGCCATCCGGTACGAGACGAGCTGGTCCCGTCCGCCGTACACGAGCTGGGTCGGCGCGAGCACACGCTCGGCCTGGCGCCATAGTCCGTGCTGCCCGCCCAGCGTGTACGCATCGACGATGCCGCGCGCCGAGCGCGCCATCGCATCCCAGAAGTACGGCAGTTCCAGCCGTCGCTCCATTTCCGCCACCGCTTCGCGGAAGCCGGCTTCGGAGACGCGTGCCGGATCGCCGTAACAGAGTGCCATGACTCCGCGCGTCCGTTGTTCCGCCGTCATGTCCTTGGTCATCCGGGAGAACAGGGTTGCGATCCCCGGAACGGCGAGCAGTCCGGTCGGCACGGCGGGCCACTGCACCCGGATCTCGGGCAGCGCCGGCGAGATGAGGGTGAGCGTCCTCACCAGGTCGGGGCGGACGGCCGCGACCCGGGTGGCCACCGCGCCGCCGAGCGAATTGCCGAAGAGATGGACGGGGCCGCGCTCCCCCGCGTCCAGAAGCCGGATCACCGCGCGGGCGTGTCCGGTGACCGAATAGTTGCCGTCGTCCGGCGGCGGGGAGTCCCCGAAGCCGGGCAGGTCGACCGCCTCGCCGTCCACCACGTCCTGGAGCAGCGGCATCAGCGCCGACCAGTTCTGCGAGGAGCCGCCGAGCCCGTGCACGTAGAGCGCGGACGGCAACCCGGCCCGCTCCGGCGGCCGGGCGCGGACGTTCAGCGTCAGGCCGGGGAGCGCGACGGAGCGCAGCTCCTCCCCCTCGGCGACCCGGACGGTGCTCACCGTGGGGGCCGCCGCAGCGGCGGCTCGGACTCCCGGCAGCTCGGTCGAAGACATGCGGCAATGTTACGAGACGATCACGCTGTGGTTCATGTGTTCGCCGTCACAGATCGTATAGCGCCGTGCCGGGGTAGCTCCTACGCTCGAATCTAAGGAAGGGAGTCACCATGACGGTCGACCCCAGCGACCCGGAGACCTTCGAGAGAATTCAGCCGGACGAGCCGGACCCGGAGGCACCCGAGGCTGACGCGGCCGAGCAGCAGGCCGATCTCCAGCCGAGGAGCGACGATCCGCTCACGGACATCGACCGGGACACCGCAAACGAGGCGGATGCGGCGGAGCAGGCGCGCGTCGTCGCTCAGGACGAGGACGATTACCGCTGATACGCCCCACTTTGCCGTACAGGTCGACGAATCTGCGGCTACCGCAGCCGTCCGGTCCGTGAAATTCTGCGTCCGCGCCGCGCGCACCCGGGTTACTCAAAAGTACGATGGCTGTACGGCGCAGCGTGCAGAAAAAGGCTGTGTTCGATCACAATTTTGGGAGGCGGCGTGACAGCCATCGAGCAGACAGAGGCGGCGCGCCCGCGGGGTACTCGCCTGCCTCGCCGCGCCCGACGCAACCAGCTGCTGGGCGCCGCGCAGGAGGTCTTCGTCGCGCAGGGTTACCACTCCGCCGCGATGGACGACATCGCCGAGCGGGCCGGTGTCAGCAAGCCGGTGCTCTACCAGCACTTCCCGGGCAAGCTGGAGCTCTATCTGGCTCTGCTCGACCAGCACTGCGAATCGCTGCTGCAGGCGGTCCGTACCGCGCTGGCGTCGACAACGGACAACAAGCTCCGGGTCGCCGCGACGATGGACGCCTATTTCGCGTATGTCGAGGACGAGGGCGGCGCCTTCCGGCTGGTCTTCGAGTCGGACCTGACGAACGAGCCGGCAGTACGGGAACGGGTCGACCGGGTCTCGCTGCAGTGCGCGGAGGCGATCTCCGACGTCATCGCGGGGGACACGGGGCTCTCCAAGGACGAGTCGATGCTGCTCGCGGTCGGTCTGGGCGGCGTGTCCCAGGTCGTCGCCCGGTACTGGCTGTCCAGCCAGTCGGCGATCCCGCGCGACACGGCGGTGCAGCTCCTCACCTCGCTGGCCTGGCGTGGCATCGCCGGGTTCCCCCTGCACGGCATCGATCAGCACTGACGTCCGGTCGGTGCTCCTCCGTATCCACGGTGCGTGTTCGCTGCGGGCGTTGCCTGCCGACCTCTGACAGCTCCGCTCACCGGGCTAATGTGTGGTGCGTACGGCGCGGCTCACGCGCAAGAGGACTGACCGTCGGAGGGACATAGCCGTGGAGGTCAAGATCGGCGTGCAGCACGCACCCCGGGAGATCGTTCTGGAGAGCGGAGTTTCCGCCGAGGAGGTCGAGAGGGCGGTCGCCGAGGCTCTGACCGGCAAGACGCAGCTGCTCAGCCTCACGGACGACAAGGGCCGCAAGGTCCTGGTGCCGGCCGACCGGGTCGCCTATGTGGAGATCGGCGAGCCGAGCACGCGGCGGGTGGGGTTCGGCGCGCTGTAGGACCAAGGCGCCGCAGTTCGAAGCGGCCCGGGGGGTGCAACCCTCCGGGCCGCTTCTGCGTTCCGCCACTGCTCCGTACCGGTTGCCGCTGTGCGGCACCTGTGCGGAACCTGCCCCAGAAGGGTTGCGTTCCGCAGCCCACGGGTAGTACGGCCTACGACCGCTTTGCCCTCCCCCATCGCTCTGGAAGCATGGGAGACACCCCTCCGCAACCCGCGAGGTGATCGTCTGTGATCTGGGAATCCCTTGGCTCCGTCGCGCTCGGGCTCGCCCTCTCCTGGGCAACACTCCGCTCGCTGTCCGGCCGACTCCCGTCCCGCCGTGCCGTCTACACCACCGGTGCTCTGGGTGCCCTGTTCGGCGCGTATCTGATGCACTCGGTGCTGGGACCAGGACACGTCCTGCCCACCCTGATCGGCGCGGTGCTGATCGGCGCGGTGACGCTGTCGCTGCTGATCCGCCCGCGCGGCCGCCGCCTGAGCCGATCAGCGGCGGCCTGAGGGGGCCGTCGGCGGTCTGTCAGGCAGCCAGTCCGAGCGCGGCCATCCGCTTGGTGTGCGCCTCGGTGATCCGCGAGAACATCCGGCCGACCTCGGCCAGGTCGAACCCGTCCGCCACCCCGCCCACCAGCATCGTCGACAGCGCGTCACGGTCGGCGACCACCCGCTGGGCCTGGGAGAGCGCCTCCCCCATCAGCCGCCGCGCCCACAGCGCGAGCCGGCCGCCGACCCGCGGGTCGGCCTCGATCGCGGCGCGCACCTTCTCGACGGCGAAGTTTCCGTGGCCCGTGTCGTCCAGCACGGCGAGAACGAGCGAGCGGGTGTCCGAGTCGAGGCGGGCGGCGACCTCACGGTAGAAGTCACTGGCGATCGAGTCACCGACGTACGCCTTGACCAGACCCTCCAGCCAGTCCGACGGGGCGGTCTGGCGGTGGAAGTCGTCGAGCGCCTTGGCGAACGGCTCCATGGCCCCGGTCGGCTCGGTCTCGATCGCGGTCAGCCGGTCCGTCAACCGCTCGAAGTGATGGAATTCGGCGGACGCCATCTTTGCCAGCTCCGCCTTGTCGGCCAGCGTCGGCGCGAGTTTTGCGTCCTCGGCGAGCCGCTCGAAGGCCGCCAGCTCCCCGTACGCGAGTGCTCCCAGCAGATCCACGACCGCGGCACGGTACTGCGGCTCGGCGGATGCGGTGGCCCAGTCCTGGGCGGCGATTCCGGTGGGTGCGGGGGCTTCAGTGGCGTTGTCAGGCGTCTCCATGAACCGCAGAATAGCTCGCCCGTCGAAGGATGGAAGGGCCTGGTCAGCCAGTGACATCACACCGTTCCAATGAATTCGCCCAACACGCATGCGCGAATCCGAGGTACAGTGGTATTGCGGCTACTGAGTATTTTGGACGTATCGGTGGCGCGAAATTGAATGAGGATGCCCGGTCGGTGGCCCGATCGGCTCCGACCCGACAGCCCTCCCCGCGGGGCGTACGCCACGTACGACCGCAGATGAGGGGCCCCCTCAGCGGCACGAGCGCTCGAGCGACGGCAGTGGTCCCGCGCCACCCGGCCCATCCACGGCCGGATGACCAACCCCGGCACGGTACGACCCCCAGCGTTCGCCTCGGACCGCGTCTCACAGAAGAGGCAGCACCCTGACTACGTTCCGAGACCTCGGGATTCTTCCCGAGACGGCCGAAGCCCTTGAGGCCGTCGGCATTGTGTCCCCCTTCCCCATCCAGGAGATGACGCTCCCCGTCGCACTCTCCGGCTCCGACGTGATCGGACAGGCCAAGACCGGTACCGGCAAGACGCTCGGTTTCGGTCTTCCGCTGCTGGAGCGCGTCACCGTCCCCGCGGACGTCGAGGCGGGCCGGGCCAAGCCCGAGCAGCTGACCGATGCGCCGCAGGCGCTGGTCGTCGTCCCCACGCGTGAGCTCTGCCAGCAGGTCACCAATGACCTGCTGACCGCCGGCAAGGTGCGTAACGTCCGCGTTCTCGCGATCTACGGCGGCCGTGCGTACGAGCCGCAGGTCGAGGCCCTGAAGAAGGGCGTCGACGTGATCGTCGGCACCCCGGGCCGCCTGCTCGACCTGGCCGGCCAGCGCAAGCTCGACCTGTCGCACGTGCGTGCCCTCGTCCTCGACGAGGCCGACGAGATGCTCGACCTGGGCTTCCTGCCCGACGTCGAGCGGATCATCACCATGCTGCCGCCGACCCGCCAGACGATGCTGTTCTCGGCGACCATGCCGGGTGCGGTCATCGGCCTCGCGCGGCGCTACATGTCGCAGCCGACGCACATCCGCGCCACCTCGCCCGACGACGAGGGCGCGACCGTCGCCAACATCTCGCAGCACGTCTTCCGTGCCCACTCCATGGACAAGCCGGAGATGGTCTCGCGGATACTGCAGGCCAACGGCCGTGGGCTGGCGATGATCTTCTGCCGCACGAAGCGGACCGCCGCCGACGTCGCCGAGCAGCTGGAGAAGCGCGGTTTCGCGTCCGGCGCGGTCCATGGCGACCTCGGCCAGGGCGCCCGTGAGCAGGCGCTGCGCGCCTTCCGCAACGGCAAGGTGGACGTCCTCGTCTGCACCGATGTCGCGGCCCGCGGTATCGACGTCGAGGGCGTCACGCACGTCATCAACTACCAGTCGCCGGAGGACGAGAAGACCTACCTCCACCGCATCGGCCGCACCGGCCGCGCGGGCGCCAAGGGCATCGCGATCACGCTGGTCGACTGGGACGACATCCCGCGCTGGCAGCTGATCAACAAGGCCCTGGACCTGGAGTTCAACGACCCGGTCGAGACGTACTCCACGTCGCCGCACCTGTTCGAGGAGCTCGACATCCCGGCCGGCACCAAGGGTGTGCTGCCGCGCGCCGAGCGGACCCGTGCGGGTCTGCGGGCCGAGGAGCTCGAGGACCTGGGCGAGACGGGCGGCCGCGGCCGCAAGTCGTCCGCGCCGTCGGCTTCCGCCGCACGGGAGGAGCGGGCGCCGCGTACGCCGCGTCAGCGTCGTCGTACGCGGGGCGGATCCGCGCTCGCGGAGGGCACCACTGCCGCCGTGCCGGCGCCGGCCACGGAGCCCGTGCAGGCTGCGGTGGCAGCGCCCGCCGCTGACGCCCCGGTGGAGCCGCGTACGCCGCGCCGCCGTCGCCGTACGCGGGTCGCGGTCCCGGATGTCGCGGCCGAGGCCGCAGTGGCTCTGGCGGATGCTCCGGCCGTTGCCGGGACACCGGCCGAGGCGGAGGCCGAGACCAAGCCGCGTCGCCGTCGGGCCCGCGCCGTCACCAAGCCTGCGGACGAGGTCGACTTCCAGATCGCGCCCATGGCCGAACCGGTGGTGGAGGCGAAGACGGTGACGAAGCCGCGGCGCCGCGCCCGGATCGTCGCCAAGCCGGCCGAGGACGAGGTCGACTTCCAGATCGCGCCGATCGCCGAGCCCGAGCGGGAGAGGCCGCGCCGGCGAACGCGGACCGCGGCGAAGCCGAAGGCGGAGGCCGTGGTGGAGGTTCCGGTCGCGGAGGGCGAGGCCAAGCCGCGGCGGCGGCGCGCGCCGCGTACTGCGGCCAGGACCGAGGGCTGAGCACACGCCGATGGTCGTTCGGGGCTCTGCCCCGGACCCCGCTCCTCGACTGCCGGAGGGGCTTACGGCCTTCCCCGCGACAGGGAGTGGATCAGCGAGCGGCGTCATGCGGCTTCGACGACAACGCCGCAAGCAAAGTCGCAGGGCGTCGGGAGCCCACTCCCTGTCGCAGGGGAGGCCGTTAGTCGTGCCGGACGGGCCTGAGGACATCCTCAGGCCCGTCCGGCGTTTGAGGACGGTTCGAGGACGCAGTCGGCCCGTCCGGTGGGTGAGGACATAGCCTCGTGTCATGAGTCGGCCGCCCACCTTCACTCCGCCCCCCTGCACCCGCGCCCACGCGCTGCCCACCGCGCGTGGGGCCTTTGCCGTGCTGGATGCCTCGCCGCCCGCCGAACCACGCGGCACCGCCCTTCTGCTGCCCGGATACATGGGCAGCAAGGAGGACTTCGTCGCGCTCCTCGAACCGCTCTCCGCCGCCGGCTACCGCATCGTCGCCGCCGACGGGCGCGGGCAGTACGAGACCGACGGAACGGACCGTCAGGATGACTACGAACAAAGCGAGTTGGCCCGTGATGTGCTCGCGCAGGCCGACTCGCTCGGTGGCTCCGTGCATCTTCTCGGGCACTCGCTCGGCGGGCAGATCGCCCGCGCCGCCGTGCTGCTCGACGCCTCACCGTTCCGTTCGCTGACGCTGATGTCCTCCGGCCCCGCCCAGGTGGTCGAAGCCCAGCAGCTCAAGGTGAAGATGCTCAGCGACGCGCTCGCGACGCTGAGCATGGCCGAGGTGTGGGACGCGATGCGCGCCCTCGACCCGCCCGAGGACGCGGCGGCGGCGAACGGCGAGGGGCTGCGCCGGCGCTGGCTGCGCCACCGTCCCGCCCAGCTGATCGCCACCGGGCGGCAGCTGGCGACCGAGCCGGACCGGGTGGCCGAACTCGCCGCCGTACCGCTGCCCCTCCATGTGCTCTCCGGCGAGCGCGACGACACCTGGCCGGTCCCGTTGCTCGACGAGATGGCGCAGCGGCTCGGCGCGCACCGCAGCCAAATCGCAGGCGCCGAGCACTCCCCCAACACGGACCGACCGGATCAGACCGCTGCCGCGCTGGCCGCCTTCTGGGACGGCGTTTAGCTCACGGCCTCCCCCACGGCAGGAAATGGGCTCCCGACGCCCCGCGACTGCTCCCTTGGGCGTTGTCGTCAGTCACCGAAGCTCCGCGGGGGAGGCCGTCAGTACTGCGCCTGCAGGTGCTGCCAGAAGCCGTCGCGCAGTGCCCGGCGCAGATGCGCGTGGCCGCGCAGCGAGTGCTGGAGCAGCCGTTCGGCCTCGACCAGGAGGTCCTGGTCCACGGAGCCCGGCAGGTAGGGGTGTCCGGGCAGCAGGTCGGCGAGGGCGTCGCGGCCGCGAGCGGAGAGCCAGGCGGCGGCGATCTGTGCGCCGACGAAGCGGACGTCCTCGCGGGAGGGGGCGGGAGTGTCGTCCTCGTACGTGGTGACGGGGCGTCTGGTGACGTACGGGCGGCAGAAGTCCAGGTCGAAGGTGCGCTGGCTGTCGACCTCCCAGAGCAGCGGTTCGGCCTGGTTGCGCCCTTCGCCCGCCTCGATGCCCCAGAGGTGGACCCGGGCCCCGTATCCCTGCGCCGCCTCGACCGCGGACACCAGGTCCTCGTCGCCGCCGACGAGCGCCGCGTCGCTGATCGCGCGGTGCCGGGCGAGGGATTCGAGGTCGGTGCGGATGAGTGAGTCGACGCCCTTCTGCTGGTTGTTGGCGTTGAGGTTGCCGAGTCTGACCTTGACGTCGGGAAGTTCGGCGATGGCCTGCTGCTCGGCCGTGTGGATCCGGCGCCTGGCCCCGTCGTACCAGTACACGCGCAGGAGCCTGCTGTCCGCGAAGATGGTGCGGGCCTTGTCGATGAAGGCCTCGATCAGCCCTTCCGCGTCGAGATCGAAGGAGCGCCGGTCCTCCGTGCCGGTGACGAGCAGTCCGGCCGCGGCGTACACATAGCCCGCGTCCACGAAGATCGCGTGGGTCGAGGGGGTTTTGGACACCTCGGCGAGCATGCGCTGGAGCAGCTCGTTGGTGCGGTCCAGGCGTGCGCGGATCTCCGCCTCGTTCATGCGGACCTCATCGCCCGCGCACGGCCGGATTCCCGCTGGTACTTAGACATCCAAAAAATTTCCTTAGCGTAGGGAATGTTTGCCTGCGGCAAGCCGTTGTACACCTTGTGGAGCGCGGGACGCCGATGTCCGACGCTCCACATCCTTGAGGACGGATCACCCGTCCTCCCAGTAGTTCTCCAGCAGGAGGATCGGACGAAGGGAAGCCATATGCGCTTCGAGATCATGCGACTCGACGATGTCGACGGTACCGCCGTGGACAGCACCGTCGTGGACGCCGCCTCCGTCAACCGGATCGTGCAGCAGGCCGCCTCGATAGGCCAGCGCATCTATATCCGCCCGGCCGAGACCTCGGCTTCGTAACGCCTCACCGACGTACAAAGACGAAGCGCCCCCGCACGGAAGGTCCGTGGCGGGGGCGCTGTGGTGTCCGGGGCCGCGTCAGGAGCTCTGGATGACCTGGGTGACCCCGTTGATGATCTGCTGAACGGCGATGGCCGAGAGCATCATTCCCGCGAGCCTCGTCACCAGGACGACGCCGCCGTCCTTGATCACGCGGATGATCAGCAGCGAGTAGCGCATGGTCAGCCAGAGCACGATGTGCATGGCGACGATCGCCGTCCAGACCGAGAGCTGACTCCCGAAGCTGTCGGCGTGCTGCACCGCAAGGATCACCGAGACGATCGCGCCGGGGCCGGCGAGCAGCGGCATGCCCAGCGGCACCAGCGCGACGTTGACGTCCTTCGTCTGCGTCGGTTCGTCGGTCTTGCCGGTCAGCAGATCGAGTGCGATCAGCAGCAGGAGCAGCCCGCCCGCGATCATCAGCGCGGGGACGGAGACATGCAGATAGTCGAGGATCTGCTGGCCGAGCACACCGAAGACGGCAATCACGCCGAAGGCGACGGCAACCGCCTGAAGCGCCATCTTGCGCTGCATCTTGGCGGGCCGGCCGGCGGTGAGGGCGAGGAAGATCGGAGTGATTCCAGGTGGATCCATAATCACAAAAAGCGTGAGAAATAGGGATCCGAAGACAGCAACGTCGAACACAGTGAGGCCTTGCGAGAAGAGAGCGGGTCGAGAGGGGATGTTCACAGCGCGCAGCCGTGAGCGGCCGGGCGAGCGAGAAAGGGTGAAGAGGGACGAGATGCGCGGACAGGCGGCTACGCGTTGCGGGGCCCGCCGGTACCCGGCACCGGGAAGGCTCCCGTGGCGCGCCGGGTGATCTCGCCGTAGATCTCCGGGTCGGTGGTGTACTCGCCGAGCTGTACGGTCTTCCGGCTGCCGTGGTAGTCGCTGGAGCCGGTGGCCAGCAGCCCCAGTTCCTTGGCGAGCCCGCGCAGCCGGGACCTGGTCGGCTCGTCGTGATCCATGTGGTCGACCTCGATGCCGTCGAGGCCCGCGGCGGCGAGCCGCGCGATGGCCGCCTCGGGCACCACTTCGCCGCGCTTGACGGCGAGTGGGTGGGCGAAGACGGTGACGCCACCCGCGGCCTTGACCAGCCGGATCGCGTCGAACGGGTCGAGCTCGTGCTTCCGTACGTACGCGCGTCCGCCGTCCGCGAGCCACTCGGGCGTGAAGGCGTCGGAGACCGTCTCGACGACGCCGAGCTCGACGAGCGCGGTGGCGATGTGCGGCCTGCCGACCGAGCCGTCCCCCGCGATCCGGGCGACCTGCTGCCACTCGACCGGGACGCCGAGCTCCTGGAGCTTGCGGACCATGGTCTGCGCGCGCGGCACCCGGTCGTCCCTTACCAGCTCGCGTTCGCTCGCCAGTTCCGGCTCGTCGGGGTCGAAGAGGTACGCGAGCATGTGCAGCCCCACACCGTCGACCCGGCAGGAGAGCTCGGCGCCGGTGACGAGGGTGAGGCCCTCGGGGAGCGCGGCGATCGCCTCGGCGTGGCCGCGGGCGGTGTCGTGGTCGGTGAGGGCGACGACGTCGAGGCCCGCGGCGGCGGCGTTCCGCACCAGTTCCGCGGGGCTGTCCGTGCCGTCCGAGGCGGTGGAGTGGGTGTGCAGGTCGATGCGCACGACGCGTACTCCAGTGCTCGCAGCCGGACAGGGGGACTGCCCCAGGATAACCGGCATTCGAACAGCGCCCGGCCGGTCACGGCAGAGCGCGGGCGCACGTCCGGCGGTCAGGGCCGGTCGAGCAGCCGTGGTGTGAGCGCCCCGCACGGCACGAGTTCGGCCTCCGCCCCGGCCTCGCGCAGGTCGGCCAGTATCAGTTCGTCGTACATCAGCAGCCCGGACTGCTCGGGCCAGACGATCGCCCAGAGCCAGAGCCCGCGCGCCTCACCGGCGAAGACCGCCCGGTCCTCGGGGGCGCCCTTGACGTGCCAGAGCGAGGTGGGGCGTCCGGCGGCGAGCACTTTGGCGTCGGGAGGTCCATCGACATCGAGGTACGGGCCGGGGTCGGGGCCGTCGATCCCGGCGTAGCGCGCACCGAGTCCGACCCCCAGCTCCTCGGCGACTAGCAGCAGCTCACCCATACCGCCGAGTGGACCGGGACCCGAGCAGGCGACGACGGTGGCGCGGCCGCCGCTGCGGTCGTCGCCCGCGTACGAGACACCGGTGAACAGCCAGCCGACGGGCAGCGGCCAGGGCATCCACACCGGCACCCGGGAGCGGGCCACCACCACCCCGAGCGCCTCGACACTGGGCGGGGTCACCGGCTGCAGCGGATACACGGCGCCATGCACCGCGCACTGCCAGGTGTCGGCGAAAAGACCGGGCGCCCTGACCCGGCCTCCGCACTTCGGGCAACTGGGTTCGCCCCTCATAGCGACCAACGGTCCTCCCAGGCTGTCGCCGCGTCAAGGACGATCACCCGTCCGCAGCGTGGCTCCCACCAGGGAAAATAGATGTAATTTGCACCCATTAGCTTCTCTAACTTATTATGTGTATAACGCATCGATCTAGTGGAGAGCGAGAAGACCCATGCAGGGAGAGGATCCGTTCGATCAAGGAGCGGGCAGTATCCTGCGCCAGCCGAAGGCCGTCTGGGCCACCGCGGGCGCCTCTGTTGTCGCGTTCATGGGAATCGGGCTGGTGGACCCGATTCTGCCGTCCATCGCCAAGGGGCTCGAGGCGACGCCCAGCCAGGTGTCCCTGCTCTTCACCTCGTACTTCCTGATCACCGCGGTCGCGATGCTCGTCACCGGCTTCGTCTCCAGCCGGATCGGCGGCCGCAAGACCCTCCTGACCGGTCTCGCGCTCGTCGTCGTCTTCGCCGCACTCTCCGGCACCTCGTCGTCCGTCGCGGAACTCGTCGGGTTCCGGGCCGGCTGGGGGCTCGGCAACGCGCTCTTCGTCTCGACCGCGCTCGCCGTGATCGTCGGCGCGGCGGCCGGCGGCAGCTCGTCGGCGATCCTGCTGTACGAGTCGGCGCTCGGCCTCGGCATGGCGTGCGGGCCGCTGCTCGGCGCGCTGCTCGGCGACGCCAGCTGGCGCTACCCGTTCTTCGGCACCGCGGCCCTGATGGCGATCGGCTTCATCTGCATCACGGCGTTCCTGAGGGAGCAGCCGAAGCCCGCCCGCAAGACCTCGCTGCTCGACCCGGTCAAGGCGCTCGGGCACGGCGGCCTCGCCTCCGTCGCGACCTCGGCGTTCTTCTACAACTACGCGTTCTTCACGATCCTGGCGTTCACGCCGTTCGTGCTGAACATGACGCCGTACAAGTCCGGAGCGGTCTTCTTCGCCTGGGGTCTGCTGCTCGCCGTCTTCTCGGTGCTCGTCGCACCCCGGCTGCAGAAGCGCCTCGGCTCGCTCAAGGTGCTCGGCGCCTCACTCGTGCTGCTCGCCGCCGACCTGCTGATCCTCGGCTACGGCAACCACACCACGGCCATCGTCTGCACGGTCGTCTCCGGCGCCTTCATCGGCATGAACAACACCGTCTACACGGAGCTGGCACTCGGCGTCTCGGACGCGCCGCGTCCGGTGGCGAGCGCGGGTTACAACTTCGTCCGCTGGTTCGCCGCGGCAGCCGCCCCGTATCTCGCCCCGAAGATCGAGGAATGGAGCAACATCCACATCCCGTTCGTGGTCGCCGCGGTCGCGGCCGTCGTCGGCGCCGCCGTCGTCTGGGTCCGGCGCACGGCACTGACCCACGAGGCAAAGGAGCTGGAGCCGAAGCACGGCACCGAGGACGGCGTCACGGCCTTCGCCAACTGACCTCTGCGTGAACCCCGTTCCGCCCCGCCCGCGGCTCCCCCTCCTGGCCGCGCGGCGGGGCTTCCCCCCATACCTGTATGGCGTTCGTCTCAGTCCAGGGTCACGGAGGTGCGCAGCGGGTCCCGCAGATCCGTCCCGTGCGACAACCACCGCTCCTGGAGCTCCTGCGCCCCGCGGACCCGCTTCCACGCCGCCTCGTTGGGCGTCATCGGCAGCAGCGGCAGGAACCGCACCGGCTCCATCGGCCCGCCCGCCTCCCGGCCGCCACCCCCCACGGAGCCGCTGCGCGGCGCAGGCTCATTCAGTTCCAGGTCCTCCACCAGCCCGCCCGGCTCGGCGACCAGTACGGAGCTGAACGGCGCCCCGGGCCACAGCGGCTCCCCCAGGTCCAGCGAGGCGCCGGGAGCCACGATCAACCCCTCGACCTGCGGGGAAGCCGCCAGCACGGCCAGTCCGCGGAGCACCTTGTCGGTGTCGGCGAGCCCGGCCCGCACGGAGAGGATGAGCTCGGCGCGCGGCCCCTTCACGGGGTCCGCGAGGGCCGCGGTCGGATCGGACATCGGCTGGGCGGACATGCCGAGCGTGGCGTAGCGCACCAGATCGCCGTCGACGAAACGGAGTACCTCGATCCGGTCCGTACCGAGAAACGTCACCGCGGCGCGCGCGTCCGGTTCACCGAGAGCCGTACGGAGCCGGGCCTCGACCAGAGCCAGAATTTCTTCCATGCCGCGAGCATAGGACGCGTATGGAATGGGCAAAGTAAGGGATTGGCCCGGAGTCGGCTGATAGTCTTGGCCGCTGGTCGGGGCAGCACGCAGAAGCGTCGCTCTCAGTCCCGACAACACGTCATCCCCCACGGGGGACCGGCTGGAGGAGGTGGGGCTGCAATGGATCGAAGTCGATCGTGCAGTACCAACCGCTCCTCCGCCCCACACCCTTCTTCGGTGATCTGACGCCTCCCCGTCAGGACCCAGGGCGTCGCGCACGACGGAAGAGCACTCCTTTTTTTGCCTGTCTGTAGCGAACGCCGTCATCGCGCCGCCGCGGTGCCGCCCGCTTTGCGGATGTGAGTACACGTCCCCATTCCGGGCTGTTCCACGCGCCCGACGACGGCCCTCCGTGAAGGAGCCAGCCATGTCGATGATCCGTGACCTGCGCGCCGCCGTGCGCCCGTCCCTGCGCAAGACCAACGCCCTGCACAGCAGTTACGACACCACCCGTGACCCGTCCGCCTCCAGCGCGGTCGTCGACTGCGCGGTCTACCGCGACGGACGCCGCGTGGAGAGCGCCGGCTGCCTGACCCCGCACGAGGCGATGCTTCGGGTGCGCGAGGACGGCGGCTTCGCCTGGATCGGCCTGCACGAGCCGACCGAGGAGGAATTCGCCGGGATCGCCCGGGAGTTCGGCCTCCACCCGCTCGCGGTCGAGGACGCCGTCCACGCCCACCAGCGGCCCAAGCTGGAGCGGTACGACGACACGCTCTTCACCGTCTTCAAGACCATCCACTACGTCGAGCACGCCGAGCTCACCGCGACCAGTGAGGTCGTCGAGACCGGTGAGGTGATGTGCTTCACCGGCCGGGACTTCGTCATCACCGTCCGGCACGGCGGACACGGCTCGCTGCGGGCGTTGCGCCACCGGCTGCAGGACGACCCGGAGCTGCTCGCCAAGGGGCCTTCGGCGGTCCTGCACTCCATCGCCGACCATGTCGTCGACGGCTACATCGCCGTGGCCGCCGCCGTCCAGGACGACATCGACGAGGTGGAGATCGAGGTCTTCTCCACCCCGGCGAAGGGCAGCCCGCGCGGCTCCGACGCAAGCCGGATCTATCAGCTGAAGCGTGAGGTCCTGGAGTTCAAGCGGGCCGTCTCCCCGCTGCTGCGGCCGATGCAGCTGCTCAGCGAGCGGCCGATGCGGCTGGTCGATCCGGACATCCAGAAGTACTTCCGGGACGTCGCCGACCACCTGGCACGGGTGCACGAAGAGGTCATCGGCTTCGACGAACTGCTGAACTCGATCCTGCAGGCCAACCTGGCGCAGGCGACCGTCGCGCAGAACGAGGACATGCGCAAGATCACGTCCTGGGCGGCCATCATCGCCGTACCGACGATGATCTGCGGCGTCTACGGCATGAACTTCAAGCACATGCCGGAGCTGCGGTGGACGTACGGCTATCCGATGGTGTTGGGCGTCATCGGCGTCGTCTGCTTCTCCATCCACCGCTCGCTCAAGCGCAACGGCTGGCTCTAATACAGTTGATGGCATGACTGCTGCTGCCGCTGACTCGCTGCTCGGACCGGCCCTCGTCGAGGAGGCCACCAAGAAGTCCGGTCTGATCTGGGTACGGGGCACCGGGCCCGCGCGGGCGCTGTGGCACGTATGGCACGAGGGCGCGGCCCATCTCGTCGGGGACGGCCCCGGCGAGCAGCCGCTCCCGGCCGGTCTCACCGACGGGGCCGCCGCAGAGGTGACCGTGCGCAGCAAGGACAAGGGCGGCCGGCTGATCTCCTGGACCGCCGCCGTGACGGAGCTCGCGCCGCACTCCGAGGAGTGGGAGGCGGCGGTCGCCGAACTCAAGGGCAAGCGGCTGAACGCGCCGGACGCCGAGCAGATGACCGAGCGCTGGGCGCACGAGTGCCGGATACTGCGGCTGACGCCCGGCGAGTTCCGTACGGAGCTGCCGGACGTCTCGCACGCGGCGGCGCCGCTGCCGACCCGGGCGACCACCCGCCGCCCTGTCCCCGACGCCCTCCCGCGGTTGCTGCGCAAGCGCCGCCGCTAGGGCCTGTTCTGAGTTCCCCGTTGTCCGCGCGAAGCGCGGGCGCAGCGGTGGTCGGTGCGTGCGATCGGCGTGCGGTGTCGCAGGTCATGT